>CAITQQ010000121.1 GCA_903894575.1 uncultured bacterium | reverse complement strand
GAGTATTTCCAATCCCAGCAATTTCTACAGTTTTGTCAACAATCAGATAGACCCTGCTCCCAATAGCTATGCAGGAAAGGAGTTGAATTTTGTAAGGGAGATGTCGAAGCAGACCCAAAAATTTGGAGAGGTTATCAAGGCCGCCAATGCCAAAGTCACGACGCAGTCGCCCTATCCAACAAGCAATTCCCTGGCTGATCAACTCAAGATTGTAGCCAGGTTGATCAAAGGAGGATTGAAGACCAAGATTTACATGGTGAACTATGGTGGATTTGATACACATTCCAACCAGACCGTTGCTGGCGATACATCAATCGGTTATCACGCAACATTGTTGGGCAATGTAAGCAATGCCATCAAGGCGTTCATGGATGATTTGAAATTTCAGGGCATTGAAGAACGCGTGGTTGGAATGACCTATTCAGAGTTTGGCCGCCGCATCCTCAGCAATGGATCCAGTGGAACAGATCATGGAGCAGCCGCACCGCTCTTTGTTTTTGGCGCAATGGTCCAGGCAGGGGTAAGCGGTACAACGCCTATTTTGCCGATGAATGCCACAGTGGGAGACAATGTTCCTTACCAGTATGATTTCAGGAGCATTTATGCCAGTATTCTTTCGAATTGGCTCTGTGTCAATACCACGACCCTGAACAACGTGATGTTGAAGAATTTCCAGAACCTTCCGTTGACAAAATTGGGTACCTGTTCAATCCTGAATCCAGTTGGGAATCCAGATCAATTGATTGTTGTTTATCCAAATCCATTCCATAAAAAGCTCACCATCCAGTTCAAGTCTGCTGGTGGGCATACCATGATCCAGGTAATGGATTCAGCTGGCCGACTGGTGAAGATTCTCATTGATGCCAATTTTGAAGCGGGCACTTTCAGGGTTGATTTTGATGGCGAGCATCTCCCTGCAGGGCTTTATTACATCAGGTTGCAAAATCAGGTCATACAGCAAGTGAAATCTGTCATCAAGATCTGAGTATCTTGAGTATTTTTAAAGTTGTTTCAAAACATTTGGGCAAGGTTCAAATGAAGGCCTGTCATGTCGTTCTTGGTTTATTTATGCATAGATGATGGAATGGAAGCTCCTCAATTCGGATTATCTTTTTAGTGATTTGTGGTTTACTGTCAGAAAGGATACCTGTATGCGAGGAGACGGAAAAATCATCGATCCTTACTATGTATATGAGTTTCCTGATTGGGTGACTGCAGTGGCGATGACCAAGGCTGGTGAGTTTATTTTTGAAAGACAGTACAGGCATGCGAGTGGCTTGACATTGATGGAAATCCCAGGAGGATGTGTAGACAAGGAAGACAAAGATCTTGAGTCTGCCATTGCAAGAGAACTGCGCGAAGAGACAGGATACGCGTTCGATTCTTTTGAATACCTTGGCAAGACTTCCGCAAATCCTTCGACCCACAACAACTGGATGCATTTTTACCTGGCAACAGGAGGTGAAAAAATTGCTGAGCAATCACTGGACGCAAATGAAGAAATTGAAATTCATTTGCTCAGCATTGACGAAGTGAAAAGCCTCTTGAAGAATAATGAGATATTACAAAGCATGCATGCCACTGCATTGTTTTATGCCTTGTCCAAACTGGGTGAATTGAATTATTGAAACCATTTTTCCCTATCAACTTCACCCACGACAAAAACACTGCCACAGACCAGTACAAGGTCATTGGCTCCAGCGATTTTCATGGTATGTTCAATGGCAGTATTTACATCTGGATACGATTGACCTCTTAGCCCTGCTGCTAAAGCCATTCTTTCCAAATCCTCAGTACTGAGGGCTCTGGGTATTGGGGCTTCGGTGAATCCGTAATATGCCTGTGTCGGCAGCATGGATATCACTGCTTCAACATCTTTGTCCTTGGACATGCCAAGAATGATGAATAATTTTTCAAATACAGATGCATTGATTTGTTGAATCAATTGTTTGATTCCCTCTGTGTTGTGGGCAACGTCAAGGATCAAAAGTGGATTGGTGTTGATGGCTTCCCATCTTCCATGGAGCCCTGTATTTTTTTTAGCGTTTGCGATCCCTTTGACAATATTATCCTCTTTGATTTTCCATCCCCTTTCAATCAGCAGGTCGATGGCGGTAATCACCGTACGGATATTTTCAGCCTGGTAAATGCCTGCAAGGTCGGCATTGAGTTTTCTGAGAGATCCATTGTTGATGCCGGTCAATTGAATTGAAATGTTTCCCGGTGTGATTGCTTCCACAGCTGTTTGCCAGACGGCATCTGCAAAAACAATGGGGGCATCCAACAGTGTTGCCTTATTTTTAAAAACTGCTGCAGTTTCAACATGGGTCTGTCCTATCACTGCAGGAACATTTGCTTTGATGATTCCTGCTTTTTCTGCAGCAATCAATCCAAGGGTGTGCCCAAGCAATTGAACATGGTCCATTCCAATATTGGTAATAATGGACATTTCGGGGCGGATGATGTTGGTGCTGTCCAACCGGCCTCCCAGACCAGTCTCAACAATGGCCAGATCAACACCTTCTTTTGCAAAATGGTCAAACGCCATGGCCACGGTAACCTCAAAAAAGGAAGGCTCCACCTCATCAATCAAATCCATGATATTTTCATTAAAGTGAACCACCTGTCCTCTAGAGATCATCTCCCCATTGATCTTGATCCGCTCCCTGAAATCTGTTAAGTGGGGGGATGTATAGAGACCCGTTTTAAATCCTGCTTCCTGCATGATGGAGGCCAGCATATGGCTTACAGATCCTTTTCCATTTGTTCCCGCCACATGGATGGTTTTGAAACGCTGTTCTGGGTTGCCCAGGGCTGCACACAAGGCAATCGTATTGGATAGGTCCATCTTGAGCGCTGCTGCCCCTGTTCGGCTGAACATGGGCAGTTTTGAATAGAGGTATTCTATGCAGGATTGATAGTCCATGGTGTAAAGATATTGTATCTTTGCAACCATGAGTATGTTAATGTGGATGCCCATGTTGGCTTTTTCCCTTGCCGTTCTGATCCAGGTTTTTTATTATTTGAGGTATTTTCGTTTGCTTGCCTTCCATAGGGAGAGGCAGGAGCTTTCAGCCAAAGAGCAGGCTGTTAGCGTCATCATTTGTGCCCGTGATGAGGCAGATGAAATTGAGGCGAATTTGCTCGGAGTGCTGGCCCAGACGTATCGCAGTACACATGAGATTGTCGTTGTAAATGATAATTCCCAGGATGATACAAAATACCTCCTTGAGGGACTGTACCGCGACTTTAAGCAGCTGCATATTGTTGAATTGAAACAGGAAGCAATGCACATCCCTGGAAAAAAATTCCCTCTTTCCATGGGAATTAAAAGTGCTAAGTATGAGGTGCTTCTGATGACTGATGCAGATTGTATCCCGGCCTCTGAACACTGGATTCTTAAAATGCAGGCAGCCTTTAAAGATGGCATACAAATTGTACTGGGGTATGGCGCCTACAAACGGAAAAAAGGACTCCTCAACAGAATCATTCGTTTTGATACTTTTCACACTGCCTTACAGTACCTGTCCTGTGCCCTGGCAGGACAACCCTATATGGGGGTCGGGAGGAATTTGGCATACAAAAAGGAATTGTTTTACAAACAGAAAGGGTTTGCTGCACACCATCATTTACCAGGTGGGGATGATGATCTTTTTATCAATGCTTGTGCAACCAGCGACAACACAGCCATTGTGATTGACAAGGATGCATTCACTTACTCAACGCCACCAGCATCCATCGGAGAATGGATCAATCAAAAAGAGCGACACAATTCAACAGGAAAATATTACAAAGGGAAGCATAAATTATTGTTGGGGTGTTACATGTCATCTCATTTTCTCTTGTATCCATTGATGGCTGCATCCTTGGTCACCTTCGACTGGCGCTGGGTATTGGGGATTTGGGGATTGAGATTTTTGTTTCAGGGGATTGTGTTCTTCAAGGCCATGAAAAAACTGGGTGAGTCAGATCTCTTCCCATTGTTTTGGCTTTGGGATATTTGGATGTTTTTTTACTATTTGATTTTCATTTCTGCAATATGGAAAAAGCCTCGCAATCAATGGAATTGATACGCAAATATTTCAGTGATTTTTCTCCAAAACAGTTGAATCAATTTGCACAATTGAGGGAAGTGTATCTTGAGTGGAATGAAAAAATCAATGTTGTATCCAGAAAGGATATAGAGTCATTGTATGAACGACATGTCCTACATTCCTTATCCATTGCTGCACGTTATCCTTTCGACAATGGTCTTGAAATTATTGATATCGGTACAGGCGGGGGTTTTCCGGGTATCCCACTTGCCATATTTTTCCCAGAAGTTCAGTTCCATTTGGTTGATTCAATAGGCAAAAAGCTAAAAGTTGTTGAGGCTGTTTCCACTGCTTTGGATATTTCAAACATCACCATTCAGCATTCCAGGGCTGAGGATATCAAGGGGCGTAAATTCGATTTTGCTGTATCCCGTGCTGTTGCTCCTTTGAGCGAGCTTTGGAAATGGAGCAGGCCTCTTCTGAGAAAAGAAAGAAAAATGGAGGACCTGAAAAATGGCTTGATCTGTTTAAAAGGAGGTGATTTGACGGAAGAAATTGCTGTCTCCAATACAAGGCCTCATCAGCTGCCCATAGGAGAACTTTTTGACGAGCCATTTTTTGAGGGAAAATACATCCTCTATGTCCCCTTATAAAATTGTCATTACAAGATAAATGGAATAATTTTATCAACACCTTACTCCTCAATAGGGATGTTAAAGCAAATGGAAGAAACGCATAGCAATATTCGGGTTAGTATTGTAGAAGACAATCATTTCATAAGATTGGCACTCGAACAGATTTTGATCAATTCTGATGGTTATGATGTTGTTGCAGTCTATGGTTCAGGGGAAGAGGCCGTTGATAAAATGCCTCATGAAATCCCAGATGTTGTACTGATGGACATCAATATGGGTAAAATGTCAGGGATAGAAGCTGTCCGCATATTGAAAGAGAAATGCCCAAGCATAAAATTCATGATGTGTACCGTTTACGAGGATGATGAAAAAATTTTTGATGCATTGGCTGCTGGCGCTAGTGGATACATATTGAAAAAAACCAAACCGGCCGAACTGGTCACAGCCATCAGGGATTTGTTTGATGGCGGGGCTCCCATGTCTGGTCAAATAGCCAGCAGGGTAGTGGCCAGTTTCAGGAAAAAAGAAGAAAACCGTGATACTGTTTTGTTGGAGAATCTATCTGCCAGGGAGCATGAAATTCTAGAATTATTGGTCAAAGGAAGATTGTACAAGGAAATATCAGCTACCTTGGGTATATCTCAAGAAACAGTCAGAAAGCATGTTTACAATATTTACAAGAAATTGCATGTCAACAACAGGGTAGAAGCCTACAATAAGTTCTACGGGAATGGAGATTCAAATCACTAAGGAAGGGAGTTAAGAAATTCTTTTACCATCTGTAATTTTTCATCTGTCTGGTCGATGGTTTCTAAAAAAACAGGATCGTTCTCTAAAATAGTACCGCCTGTTTTTTTTACATCCAAAAACTCCTCATATTTTTTAATCAAGTTGTCCAATTCGAAAATTACCAAACTTGGTCTGATTTTGTGGAGCAGAAATTGGAATTGATCAAGGTCAGTGCTTGAAGGCAAAAGGGCAAAATTCCTCTTAAAAGTTTCAAATTCACTAAGGAAAATTGAAGTGATCCTGCGGTTGAGCACCGGATCTTTTCCTGTCATGTTATTGAGTCTTTTAAAATCCATTAGAGGATAAAATTAACAATTTACTTGAATGGTTACTATTGAGTAACACTACTTAATAGTAAGTAAAAATACTTAATATTTGTAAGGATACTTGTCGAATTGCATAAAAAATTATAAAACAACTTCAATAAGTAGTTTTTTGGGGAATACTTTTAGGTCAACCATTCTATTATCCATTTGAAGCCATTCTAATCATTGGGTCGCCTTTATAGGCGACCTTTTCATTAGTTCAATAACTTGATTGTCTTTCAGTTGAGCAAAATTGGCATAATAAGCACCAATGCCTGTAAAGTGAAAAGGGCGCCTTAAAATGATCAATTTGTCTGCGCTATTCTTGATCTTGTCTTCAGTTTGTAGGGGGCAAACTGGTGAAGCAACAATGATTTCTTTGGCGCCAAATTTTCTGATTTCATTGATGGCCAAGAGCATGCATGTTCCTGTGGCAATGCCATCATCCACAAGAATAATGCGCTTGGCGGAGATCTCATTCATGGTGGCCACATGACCAAACAATTCCTTCATTTCCAGTAATCTTTTTCTTTCTTTTTTGATGGTTTTGTTAAGGTATTCATTGTCTGCAGTCTCCGATTCATTCAATAACAAATCATGTTCTGAGACTGCCCCCATTGCATATTCATCATTGAAAGGGTGCCCAATTTTTCTTACCAAATAAAGTTCAAGGGGAATTCCCATTTTTTCAGCAACAACCATGCCAACAGGAACACCACCCCTGGGGAGTGCCAATACAATATCTGCTTTTATGTCCAGTGATATCATTGCATCAGCCAACTGTATGCCAGCATCCGTTCTGTCTTCAAAAATGGAATCATTGTCCGGCATTTATCTTTTTTCAAATCTTCCACTTTTCTCATTCACCTTTATCCTGAACATCAGGGGTTTTATTCTGTCTTCGTCAGACAATTCATGGCCACCGCCTTCCCAATGTTCATGCTGGTGGATTACTGAGGATGTCATCAATGGTACTACTTTTGAAAAAAGGTGTTCCCTCGCTCTTGTGGCCGTTTCATCTTTCAGTTCCTCAAATTGCCCAAAAACGACAGCGCTTTGCCAGTTGTCCATATTGCATGAAATATCAACCTGGAAGCATACGTTTGGGTTTTGGCGCATCAACTCCATTTTTTGTCCTTCCGTAGATTGTCCATAAATATAATGTCCATCATAGGAATAGGTTACCGGCACGATGTAGGGATGCATTCCATCACAGCAGGCGATCCTTCCTATGGCCTGACTCGTCAATATGTTATTGATCTGTTGTTCATTGAGTTCTCCTGTCATGTTCCTATTTTGAAATAAAATTAATTTGGTTATACCTGTAACATCATGATAACGATCATGATGTTGAATGACAATTAACCTGGAATATATGTTGGATAGTAACTAGTTTGCATTTCTTTTTTTTGATAAATAAAAAGTAAAGAGGTTGAAAAGCAGCCTGACTGTTTCGTAACATATCCACTGCAGTATCCTTTCTGAAGGCTGATAAGACCGGATGATACTGATAGGAGCAATTCTAATGCAATCATTGTCAATAATTTTCATGAGTTGTTCATGTACAACCATAGAAAATGTGAGGTCCTGTACATCAAGATTCAATTCAATGCTTGCCAGTGCGCTGATATCATTGATGTTGTAAGATCCAATGGTTACGATTTTTTCATCTGCAATGGCCATTTTCCCATGCAGGATATTGTGGTTGTACTCGTGTATTTCAATACCATGTCTTAGTGCCCATCTGTACAGGTAACGTTCAGCATGTTTTGCAATGCCTACGTCAGAAATTCCTGCCAGTATCAGTTTGATCTTTACGCCCCTTTTCAATGCTTTGATGATGTTTTTTCTGAAAAATGGACTCGGAATAAAATAGCTGGACATGATGATGATTTCGTTACGGGCGTTCCTGAACATTTCCATATAGCTTGCAGAAATTTCATTCCGACCCATTACCCAGTCGTTTCTTCTAATTCTGATGGGGCAATGCAAGTTGGTATCCAGGGCATTGATGATTTCCTGTTTTGCCAATACCAACCAATCTTCAGGTTTTTTACTGATGTATTGGTTGCACAATTTGAACAATTCGTAAGAAGCTTCTCCCTCCACTTTGATCGCCCAATCCAGCCAGGCCGGTGCTCCTGGCATGTCATTGTACCTGTCAGAAATATTGATGCCCCCTATGAGAGAAACCAGGCTATCGCAAACAACAATTTTATGGTGAAGGCGTCTGCCAAAATAATAATTCCCCCCTTTGAAAATAGGTTCAAAAAAACGCAGTTGAATGCCATTTTCCCGCATGTTGTTTTTAAACCCATTCGATAAACCTTTTGATGCATAGCCATCCAGCAAAACTTGAACCTTTATGCCTCTATTGGCAGCCTTGATCAATCGCAAGGCTAACTCTTTACCTGTTTCATCTTCCTCAAATATATATACCTGAAGCTGGATGGATTTCCTGGCATTGTCAATCATCTCGTGCAGGGTGGAGAAATAGCTTCTGCCTCCCCTGATCAATTCGGCTTTATTGTAAAGGGTAAAGGCTGTCTTGATTTTGGTTGCTGAAGACATGCAGGTTTTTGCGGGAAACTACAGAAACACATCCTCGTGAATCATGACAAAGATCATTTGTTTCCATGCGTTCAGGCACTAATGCTTGTAGGCTTTGACATGAATGTGGACTAATTGTTCAATTACTCTTCCTGCGCTTTCGTATTTTTGGATAAGGCCTCAACATACCAATATGTCAAAAAATGTCCATGATACGCCATTGATGCAACAGCACCGGGCCATCAAGCAGAAGTACCCCGATGCCATCCTGTTGTTCAGGGTAGGAGACTTTTATGAAACCTTTGGTGAAGACGCCATAAAATCATCCGCAGTCTTAGGAATTACGCTGACCAAGAGAAACAATGGCGCTGCATCAACGCTTGAATTGGCGGGTTTCCCCCACCATTCGCTTGATAGCTATTTGCATAAATTGGTCAAGGCTGGTTTTCGGGTAGCCATTTGTGACCAACTGGAAGATCCTAAAATGGTCAAGGGGATTGTAAAGCGGGGTGTTACCGAAATGGTTACTCCAGGGTTGGCCACGCATGATAAATTGCTGGAGCACAACAGCAACAATTTCCTTGCTGGCATTCATTTTGGAACGCAGGTAAACGGGATTTCCTTTTTGGATATTTCTACTGGTGAATTTTTTGTAGCTCAAGGAGATCATGAATACACGGATAAGCTGTTGCAGACCTTCCAGCCCGCCGAGGTTATTTTTCAAAAAGGTTGCCAGGCTGCATTGGGGGAGCAATGGAGCAAAAGATTTTATACCTATGGTTTGGATCCTTGGATCTTTGACCACCGGTATGCAGAGGAGGCATTGCTGAGGCATTTTGGCACCCATTCCCTGAAGGGTTATGGTGTCGAAGACATGGAAGAGGGCATTGTTGCGGCTGGGGCAGTATTGCATTATCTTGGTGATACTGTACATCCCAATACCAGTCATATCGCATCTATACACCGGATCAATAGAGATGAATATCTGTGGATGGATCAGTTTACCATCAGAAACCTTGAACTCATTTACGGAGGTGCTGATGGAGGATCAACATTGTTGAAGACCATTGATAGTACGGTTTCGCCCATGGGTGCAAGGTTGATGCGCAGGTGGTTGCTGATGCCTCTTGTGAAAAAGGTGCAGATCGAAGAACGCGCAACCCTTGTTGCTGCCATCCTGGCCAACAAAGAATGGAAAGCGGGTGTCTTGCAAAGCATAAAACAGTGTGGGGACATTGAAAGATTGGTGAGTAAGATTCCTTCCAGAAAAATTGGGCCCCGAGAAATGTTGCAATTGGCGAATGGACTGGAACAGGTGAGTTTGATCAAAGCTGCTGCAGGGGAAATACACGATCCTTATCTCTTCAGGCTTGCAGAAAATCTCAATGGTTGTCTTGTGATCAAGGAAAGAATTTTAAGGGAAATTGCAGAAGATGCACCTGCCCAGACCGTTAAGGGTGGTTATATTGCAGAAGGTGTTGACAAAGACCTTGATCATTACCGCAGCCTTGCCAAAGGGGGCAAAAACATACTGGTGGAAATTCAGCAGCGAGAGGCCTTGAACACCGGAATCAGTTCATTGAAGATAGGGTTCAACAATGTTTTCGGTTATTATCTTGAAGTCAGCAATGCACACAAGAACAAGGTTCCGGCAGATTGGATCAGGAAGCAAACCCTTACCAATGGGGAAAGGTATATTACCCCTGAGTTGAAAGAGTACGAGGAAAAGATCATGGGTGCTGAGGATAAAATATTGCAGCTGGAGTCAATGCTATATGATCAATTGCTCACAGCATTACAGGAGTATATCGTTCCCATGCAGCAGAATGCTCATGCCATTGCAGTGATTGATTGTTTGGCCAGTTTTGCAACCAATGCAGAAGCGCATAAGTATTGCAGACCCGAAATACATGAGAATGGGGATCTTCACATCATTTCCGGAAGGCATCCCGTCATTGAGCATCTCTTGAAACCAGGAGATGCTTACGTTGCCAATGATGTTCACCTTGATCAGGAGAATTGTCAGTTGATTATTCTAACGGGTCCCAACATGAGTGGCAAGAGTGCGTTGCTGAGACAAACCGCTATCATCACACTGATGGCTCACCTCGGCAGCTATGTGCCTGCACAGGAAGCAAGTATTCCCATTACAGACAAAATATTTACAAGAGTAGGGGCCTCAGATAATCTCAGTGGCGGCGAGTCAACTTTTATGGTGGAGATGAATGAAACTGCCAGCATCATCAACAATATTTCATCAAGAAGTCTTGTCATCCTTGATGAAATAGGCAGAGGGACTTCAACCTATGATGGTATATCCATTGCCTGCAGTATAGCAGAGTTTTTACACGATGCCCATCAGCGGCCCAAAACATTGTTCGCAACCCATTATCATGAAATGAACGAGCTTGAGCTTCGCCTTACGAGGATCAAGAATTTTCACATCACCCATAAAGAGGTGGACAACAGGATTATTTTTCTTCGAAAGTTGGCGCCTGGAGGAAGTACCCATAGTTTTGGTATTCATGTCGCCCAGATGGCCGGAATGCCTGCTGTGCTGGTCAAAAGAGCAGAAGAGGTGTTGAAGGATCTTGAAAAAAAGCAAGGCATTTCAGTCTTGTCTGAACAAAAACCTGAAGTTCCCGGTATTCAACTTTCCATCTTTGACACCCATACTGAAGTCTTTGCGGGGATCAGGGAAATGATGAGTGGGGTAGATGTAAACAACCTTACGCCGGTAGAAGCGCTTGTTATTTTGAGTGAGATCAAGAAAAAAATCAATTGATCAGACCAGTTCCTTGAGCGCACCAATGACTGCGTCAACTTCTTGCCTGGTATTGTATTTGCTGAAAGAAAATCTCACAGTGGATTGTTCCGGTAACTGGAGCGCATTGATCACGTGGGAACCTTGATTGGCACCACTGCTGCAGGCGCTGCCACCTGAAACACAGATGTTCCTGATGTCCAGATTAAAGAGCAGCATTTCTGATTTTTCTGTTCTTGGAAATCCGACACTCAATACGGTATAAAGGCTTTCTCCTTCCGGGTCGCCATTGAATACAACGCCATTGATATTTTCCTCCAGAGATTTTTTGAGGTATGATTTTAATGAGGCGATCTGTGCATGATCAACATCATGATTTTGCATGGCAATTTCAAGCGCCTTTGCAAAGCCGACAATACCATAAATATTTTCTGTGCCTGCCCTCATGTTTCTTTCCTGTCCTCCTCCATGAATGAATGGATTCACTTTGTTGCTTGCATTGATGTACAATAGACCCACTCCCTTTGGTCCATGGAATTTATGGCTTGCACCCGTAATGAAATCAACATTTATTTCTGACAGGTTGATAGGGAAATGGCCTACTGTCTGAACCGTGTCTGCATGAAAGACAGCATTGTATTGCTGGGCCAGTTCACCCACTCTCTTGATGTTTGTGATATTGCCAATCTCATTGTTGGCGTGCATCAGGGTGATCAATGTTTTTTCTGATGAGGAAGAGAGCTTTAGCTCCAGATCACTGAGGTCTACATGGCCATTGGGAAGGATCTTCACAAATTCGAGACTTGCATCACCTTTGGATTCAATAAAATGGCAGGTATGGAGGGTTGCGTGATGTTCAATCGGGGAGCTAATAATCCTGGTACAGCCCAATTCCTTTATTGATGCAAAAATGGCGGTATTGCTGCTCTCCGTTCCGCCACTGGTGAAAAATATTTCAGATGGATGGGCATGAAGTGTTGCGGCAACTGATTTTCTCGCTTTTTCAATGGCCAGCCTGTTTTCTCTTCCGTAAGAATAAATGGAAGAAGGATTGCCGAAATGTTCAGTGAAATAGGGCGTCATGGCCTCAAACACCATTTGATCTATTGGTGTGGTAGCAGCATTGTCAAAGTATATTCTAGAGGCCATATCCAACCTGTTTTTTCAAATATACGAAACAGGGTTTACAATGACTCCTGTATGTCGCGGATGAGTTTTGATGCGATATTATTGGCAGTAGTTTCGAAATTGCTTTCTGCAATAATCCGAATGATGGGCTCAGTATTGCTGGACCTCAGGTGCACCCAGTCATTGTCAAACTCAATCCTTAATCCGTCGATGGTATTCAGTGGATTTGATTTGTATTTTTCTTTCAGTTTCTCAAAAACAAGATTAAGGTTGGTTGTGCCATCCATTTCTATCTTGTTTTTGCTGATAAAATAGTCAGGATAGGAGCTGCGAAGCTGCTTGACAGTTTTGCTTGATTGTGAAAGATGGGTCAGGAAAAGTGCTATGCCAATGAGGGCATCCCTTCCATAATGGAAGTCAGGAACAATGATGCCGCCATTGCCTTCTCCTCCAATAACTGCATTGACCTCTTTCATTTTGGCGACAACATTAACCTCACCAACAGCAGCAGGATAATATTTGCCACCATGCTTTTCAGTGATGTCTTTCAGTGCTCTTGTGGAAGAGAGGTTGCTCACTGTATCTCCTTTGGTTTTTCCGAGTACGTAATCTGCAACGGCAACAAGTGTGTATTCTTCGCCAAACATCGATCCATCCTCGCAAACCAACACGAGCCTGTCAACATCAGGGTCAACAGAAATACCAAGATCAGCCTTGTTGGAAATTACTGCAGCAGAAAGTTGGGTCAAGTGTTGAGGCAATGGTTCGGGATTGTGGGCGAATTTCCCATTGACTTCTCCATTCAAAACAATGATATTCTGTTCAGGGATGCCAAGTTTTTTAAGAAGGATGGGTACAAAAACTGCTCCACTGCTGTTGATGGCATCAACAACAATTTTAAGGTTTTGCTTTTCAATCAAGTTTTTATTGACAAGCGGATGCGTTATGATGGCATCTATGTGCCTGTCTGCGTGATCGTATTTTGTTGTAATGGATCCTGCATGATCTACCAATGAAAAATTGATATTGCCCATCTCCGCATTGTTAAGAATATCGGCACCGGCTTCAGCACTGATGAATTCACCTTTGTTGTTCAGCAATTTAAGCGCATTCCATTCTTTGGGGTTGTGGCTT
>CAITQQ010000120.1 GCA_903894575.1 uncultured bacterium | reverse complement strand
GCAGCGCCTATGCAATCACCTCGATGCTGATCAGCCATCAGAAATAAAATATTGATCCTTTTTTTATTTTGATGGGTTGGGCTATGCAAAACATGCATTGAACTTGCAACTGGACTTGAATTATCTGTTACAAAAGAATAGAGACCTAACAGAATGAATGTTCCTGTTATAACGAATATCAACTGCCAATAACGGTTGTTTTGCATAGTGTACTTTGAAATATAACTGGATTAAAATAAATGGGAAAGTTGTTTTACTGTATCGACCCCTTAATTCTTGGCTAGGAAGTCAATACATTCCACTGTCAATGCTTCATAAATTTTAGTTCAACTCCTCAGCCAATTTATCAACCAATTGAACCGAAACAGAAAATTGCTCTGCAATTTGTGCATGGGATAATTCACCCTTAAGAAGTACTTTGATGATGGGAATATAGAGATGGATACCTTCTTCACGTCCTTCTTGACGACCTTCTTCACGCCCTTGTTCAAGTCCCTTCTTGAGACCTTTCTCTACTCCCCTCGCTTCCCCAACTTCAACCCCCTCATCAAAACTTTCTATGCGGGACATATTGATATCGTAAACTGCCAATAGGTGTCGGTCATATGCATTTAGCTGCTCCTGGGTGTAGTTGGATTCATCCAGCAATTCTGCAGCTTTAAGCAGGTTCGGGTAAACCGATAAATCATACTTAGGCATAGTGAGTATTTTTTCGGGTTCTGCTAAAAACGATAACCACCTGTCTACCGGATCATCAAAATTAAAATTACCCAATTTTTTTCGTTTGGCAAGTTCGAGGAATAAAAGGGTGATGCCGGGGACTTCAAAATCCGGATCAGTCCTATCGAGCATCTCTATTTTGTGCAACCACTTATTCGGGTCGGGCTTGAAGGAATGATTGACGATGCTTAACAGGTAGACAGACTGTGCATCATTGTAAGCCATCCCTTTCCTGAGTTGTTGCCCGTATGCTTTGGCAGCATACAATAACGCCCGTTGGTTAAAACCAGCGTGATGAACCAGTTGCATTTCAATGATAAATTGCTGCTTCATGCTGTCAAGACAACGCACATCAACAATTGATATTTTCCCATCATTCATATCGTGAAACATCTCATTGGGAAGATATTCCAGGTCCACCACTGGATTGGGTGGTTTAATCAATAGGTTGATGATTTCGATGGTGATGGCTTTTTCTTGCCCGAATATTCTTTTAAAAACCGGATCAGCGGTTGGATGTAATATTTTCCTTGTCATTACCCAAAGTTGAAGAGACGCGGCTTTTGGGAAAGGTGAAAATGACGGGGTTTGGGGAGAATAAAACAGGAGGAAAGGTTGGATTAACAAGTATGATTAGATTGATAACCCGTTGTAGCAAATAAAAATAAAGTTGTGTGAAATCATCTGTAAAAGTGTGTGCCAGCGATAAAAATTATATCAAGATCTTCTGGCCAATAGAAAATTGCTGTCAACCAAAAAATACAAGCAGTAATCAATTTCAGCTTCATCATAGTAACTTGAAAATAATAGTGAAATTCAAAAGGTAAAGTCAAGGAAAACATAAGAACCTCACAAAACACAAAGCTGAAAAATGATAATAATGTTATGACTGGCTATTTGTATTTAAAAGAGCTAAAATAATATGAGCCTTGAGGGATTTAAAATTTGGGGGTAACAGCCAGGATTGCCTTCGGCTCTCCTTTGTGGGGTGGTCTAAACAAGAAGCTGACTCGCTTCGCTCGTCTTGGCTTTTTTCTTGTGCGCTTTTGCGTGCAAGCACGCACCGCGCCCAATAAAAAAAGCCAGCACTTGCGTGCTAGCTTCTTGTTGGTCGGGAAGACAGGATTCGAACCTGCGACCCCCTGGTCCCAAACCAGGTGCGCTACCGGCCTGCGCTACTTCCCGAACTTCGGTATGAACCGAATCTTTTCAACTGCGGTGAGGGCGGGATTCGAACCCGCGGTACAGTTTAACCCGTACGGCAGTTTAGCAAACTACTGATTTCAGCCACTCATCCACCTCACCTTCCTAAATCAAATGTTTCAGGGAGGGCAAATTTACGAAAGACTATCCAATCCCCAAAAGATTTGTGCATTTGTATTGAAACAAATATTACATGGCCGCCAGTTGGACCTTCTGCTGAAGCTCCATGACGCTTTCCCTGAACATGTTATCTGTATCCATCAGGTCTTTTACCGTCTGACAGGAATGAATTACCGTGGTATGATCTCTTCCGCCAAAATGCTCTCCAATGGTCTTGAGTGAATTTTTGGTAAAGATTTTTGCCAAATACATGGTGATCTGACGTGCCTGAACGATTTCCCTTTTCCTGGTCTTCTGCAACAACCTGTCATAAGGCAGGTCGAAGAACTCACATACCATTTTCTGGATGGTATCGATCGTGATTTCTTTAGAAGAAGTCTTGATGAAGTTGCGGAGAACCTTCTTGGCAAGATCCAGGTCAATTTCACGCTTGTTGAGCGAAGACTGTGCCAGGAGTGAGATCAGGGCTCCTTCGAGCTCTCTGACATTGTTCTGGATGTTGTATGCGATGTACTTGACAACATCTTTGGGAAGGTCAAGCCCATTGTTCTTCATTTTTTTCTCAAGGATTTCTATCCTTGTTTCATAATCAGGAACCTGAAGGTCTGCACTCAATCCCCAACGGAACCTGCTCAACAACCTTTCCTGCATGCCTTCAAGATCTTTTGGTGGCTTGTCAGAGCTCAGGATCAGCTGCTTTCCAGACTGATGAAGGTGATTGAATATGGCAAAGAAAGCATCTTGTGTTTTCTCCGCACGGTTGAAGAATTGCACATCATCGATGATGAGCACATCCACCATTTGATAGAAATGGATGAAATCATTGATGGCATTGTTCCTGCTATGGTCCTGGAACTGGTTGATGAATTTTTCTGAACTCACATACAAGACAACCTTGTTGGGATGCAAGCGTTTTACTTCATTACCGATGGCCTGGGTAAGGTGTGTCTTTCCGAGACCTACACCACCATAAACGACCAAAGGATTGAAGGATGTTGCACCAGGCTTCTCAGCAACCGTTTTACCGGCCCTGCGGGCAACCCTGTTGCAATCGCCTTCCACAAATGCATCGAACGTATAAATTGGGTTGAGCTGTGAGTCAATCTGCATTTTCTTCAGACCGGGTATCACAAATGGATTCCTTACATGGTTGTTGATCACCAAAGGAAAGTCCATCTCATTGTTTGAATAGCTTTTGAAAGATTGTCCGCTCACATCCATGGTCAATGGCTTTGCTTTGCCATTTCCGCTGTCTACCATGATCCTGTATTCCAACCTTGCCTCTTTACCCAATTCGCGCTTCAGTGTCTTAGCAAGGAGGTTGATATAATGTTCCTCAATGTATTCATAGAAAAACTGACTTGGAACTTGTATTGTCAGTACATTGTCTTTTATGGCTACAGGCTTGATGGGTTCAAACCATGTTTTGAAATGCTGCCACTCAACAATATCCTTGATGATTGCTAAACAATTGCTCCAAATCTTATCGAACGGTTTTTCCATTAGTACATTAGCAGTTTAAAATTGGTTAGATACAGCCTAAAGGTGCTTTCAAATTAGGGTTTCTCCACATATCCAGTTCCTCTATCAAAACGGGTCAGACGGCGAATATAGATTCTGTTTTTAAATAAAAAAATTTTTTAATCCACAATATTTTCCAGTACTGAAATCGATTGATTTTTATCTAATTTTTGCCCCCCTTCACCTGAGAAATCGTAATCCAAACGCCCCAGTTGGAGGCCGCCCCATCCCACCTGGTTCACCAACACTTTTTTGCCTGCCTTGTTCACATATTCACGCGGCTTTTCGAAGAAACGATGGGTATGACCACCCAGGATCAGATCAATGTGCTCAGACTCCTTTGCCAACACTTCATCACTGACCTTGTTGTCACTGTACTTATCCCCTAAGTGTGAAATACAGATCACCAGATCACATTTCTTTTCTTTCTTCAGCAAAGCCGCTGTGCGGCTGGCATTGCTGATAGGATCCATATACACTGTGTTGCCATAAAGACTTTCAGGAACAAGACCGGTAAGCTCAATACCCACACCAGTTACACCAATTTTCAGATCACCTTTCTTGAACACTTTGTAGGGTGCAAAATGATTTTCCATTGGCGTTTGCCCGAAACCATAGTTGCACATCAAGATAGGGAATTTTCCGTGGTCTTCCAGTTGTTTTACAAAATTGTCCATGCCCGCATCAAAATCATGGTTTCCCATCACCCCGGCATCATATCCCATCATTTGCATGGCCCTCATTTCTGGCTCACCTTTGAAGATATTGAAATAGGGCGTTCCCTGAAAAATATCACCTGCATCAAGCAACAACACATTGGCCTCCTGGGCCCGGATCTTGCTGATGATGGCTGCCCTTGCTGCAATGCCGCCCATGCCTGCATTCCTGGTACCATCCATCGGAAAAGGATCCAAACGGCTGTGCACATCATTGGTGTGCAGGATGGTCAGTTTGGTTGATGGTGCGGATGCAAAAGAATGGCCATTGAAGAGCAAGGCTCCGGCGGTCATTCCACCCTGGATGATGAATTTTCTCCTGTTCATTGTACGATCCTGTTTTTGGGCTCTCCAAATGTTTTAATCCCTGCTTTTCCTCTGGCCTTGCAATACTCAATGATGGCGTCGCGTTGAAAATATCCTGTTCGCTGCTGGGGCAGTTTTTTGAACAAATTGAATCCTCCTCCCCCATCAACGGCATAATCTGAGTTGACCATAAAATAACTGCGGCTCAGATCAAGTGGACGTCCTCCGATCATCACATCCACCGCCTTCTTGTCTTTGATCCTCATGCTCAGGCCTGCAACACCTCCACCACCACCATCTTCAGCCAGCCGATCCAGCGATTGCTGCAAAATGCTTCCTTTTACCTCAACGATGACAAGGGTATTGTCAAATGGCATCACCTCGTAAATGATCCTCCGGTCTATTTTTCCAGCTGAGATGCGGTTGATCCGCACACCACCATGGTTCATGAAAGCAACATCGGCCCGCTTGTCAAACTTCTCCCTGGCGGCCCAGAGATAAGCATCTGCCAGGAAATTGCCCAGTGGGCTGTTGGGCACCTCTTTCAATAGATCCGTTGCATTTTGGGCAAGCACCTCATTCATGGTCTTGTCTACACTGTCCCTGTATGGTTTCAGCATGCTGAGATAGGAACTGTCTGACTTCTTCAATTGCCCAACTGGATAGCCCTTGTACCCGATGCCCGAGAGGGGCTGGGAAGAATGGCATGCAGAGAGCAACAGAAAAAGCAACAAAAATGGGGTAAAACGCTTCATCAGAATTGGGGTATCTCGGAAGGTAATGATTTTTGGACAAATCTTTTTCACTGTTTCAGATAAATGATAACTTCGCCGAAACAGTTATTTTTATGGGATTCGATCTTACCGGTAAACTTGTGGCCAAATTTGAAACGATTCAACGCAGTGCCACCTTCAAAACAAGGGAATTTGTTGTTGAAACAAACGAAGACATCAATGGCCGCACCATCACCAATTTTGTCAAGTTCCAATCCGTACAAGACAGGACGAGCATCATTGACCGTTTCAATATAGGAGATACCATAAAAGTTCAATTCAACATCAAAGGTTCCCGTTGGGAAAAAAATGGCCAGGTCAATTACATCACCAACCTTGATGCCTGGAGAATTGAGCAAATCAGCATGGGTTCAGGCGGTTCTATAGAAACGCCTCCTGCATTCTCTCCTGATCCTGAGAGCCAGCACGGCATTGCAGACGACTTGCCATTTTAATATACCCCACCAATGCAGCAAGAGGTCCTATTGCAACTTTCTCCGAAAGATGCGGCGCAATCTGCTGTAATCTCGGAAAACATAGCCCATGAATTGGGCATAGATGCCAAAAGGATCACGGGTTTTCACTTCATCAAAAAATCAATTGATGCAAGGAAGAGAAATATATTGATCAACCTCAAGCTCAGGGCTTTTGTGGATGAGCCTTTTCATGCCACAACACTTCCCCCTTTTGAATTTCCGGATGTCAGCAAAGCGGAAAAAAGAACCTTGGTGATTGGTGCAGGGCCTGCCGGTTTGTTCGCAGCCCTTGAACTGATTCAACTGGGCATCAAACCGATTGTCATTGAACGCGGAAAAGATGTGCGGGAAAGAAGGCGCGACCTCGCCGCCCTGAACAGGGATGGCATCCTTAACGAAGACAGCAACTATTGTTTTGGCGAAGGTGGAGCTGGCACCTACAGCGATGGTAAACTCTATACCCGCAGCACCAAAAGGGGCAATGTCGAAAAGGTCTTGCAACTGCTTGTTCATTTCGGAGCAGACCCTGCCATCCTTTATACAGCCCATCCGCATATCGGAACCAATAAACTTCCCGGCATCATCCAGGCGATTCGGCAACAGATCATTGATGCCGGCGGAGAAGTGCATTTCAATGAAAAACTCATCGACTTCAATATTGTCAACCAACAGATTCGATCGGTTGTCTGTGCTTCTGGCAATCGCTTCGATGGCAACAACATCATCCTCGCAACAGGTCACTCTGCAAAAGATATTTACGTTTTATTGCATCAGAAGCAGATCCTGATTGAAGCAAAACCCTTTGCCCTCGGCGTTCGGATTGAGCATCCACAATCCCTGATCGATTCTATCCAATACCATTGCCCTACAACCCTTGGTCGGGACGAATTTCTACCTCCGGCTTCCTACCAGCTAGTGGAGCAGGTCAACGGCCGTGGGGCCTTCTCTTTTTGCATGTGTCCTGGCGGTATCATCGCCACTGCATCAACGGTGCAAAAGGAATTGGTGGTCAATGGATGGAGTCCTTCCAAAAGAAACAATCCTTTTGCCAACTCTGGCATGGTGGTGCAGGTGGAGTTGGCTGATATGACGAAAGGGACAAGGGATGAGGGACGAGGGACGAGGGACGAGGGACAGGGGACGAGTTTGCTGCTGCACCATTTCCAGGAATCT
>CAITQQ010000119.1 GCA_903894575.1 uncultured bacterium | reverse complement strand
TAAAGCGCGGGGGCAGTGACTATTCCGCCTCCCTGATTGCTGCTGCAATCAATGCCTCTGTTTGTGAAATTTGGACGGATATTGATGGCATGCACAACAACGACCCCAGGGTGGTAGGAACCACCCGTCCGATTGAACAATTGAGTTTTGATGAGGCTGCCGAACTGGCTTATTTTGGGGCCAAAATCCTTCATCCGGCTTCCATCTGGCCTGCACAACAATTCAACATTCCGGTGAAGTTGCTCAATACCATGGAGCCAGAAGCAAAGGGTACCATCATCCTCAAAGAGCCTGATGGAAATGGCGTGAAAGCCGTTGCAGCAAAGGATGGTATCGTAATGGTTAAAATAAAAAGCAGCCGTATGTTGCTGGCCTATGGATTCCTGAGAAAGATTTTTGAGGTCTTTGAAAAATACAAAACATCCATTGACATGATCACTACATCTGAAGTGGCAGTATCAGTGACCATCGACAATACCATCAATCTTGATCAGATTTCCAAGGAGCTTCAACCACTGGGTGAATTGGAGGTTCTTGCCGATCAGACCATTGTTTCAGTAGTGGGCAACAAACTCACACAACAAGACCAACTCATGACAAGGATGTTCGATTCACTCGCCGGGGTACCCATAAACATGGTCAGTTTCGGGGGTAGTTTACACAATGTTTCTATCCTTGTTCCGACTTCATTCAAAAATGAAACCCTTAAAGTATTGAACAAGGGCTTGTTTGGGCTCGACTGATAATTCTCCCTTTTTAAAGCGCAATCATCAGATGATCAGCATGGCATCTCCATAGCTGAAGAACCTGTACTTGTCTTTGATGGCCTTTTTGTATGCCTCCATTGTCAGTTCATATCCTGCAAATGCGCAAGCCATGATGAGTAAGGAAGTTTTGGGAAGGTGAAAATTGGTGATCAATGAGTCGCAAATGGAGAATTCGTAAGGAGGATGAATGAAAATATTGGTCCATCCTTCTGAGGGTTTCAGCATTTTGTCTGCTGTAAATGTACTTTCCAAAGCCCTCATGGTAGTTGTTCCTACGGAGCAAATCCTGTGTCCCTCAGATTTAGCCTTGTTCACTATTTTACAGGCAGTCTCGTCTACCTTATAATACTCAGCTTCCATCTTGTGTTTGCTCAGGTCTTCTACTTCAATGGCCCTAAACGTTCCCAATCCGGTATGCAGGGTTGTTTCAGCAAAACGAATGCCTTCAATTTCCAAACGCTTGATCAACTCAGTTGAAAAATGCAAACCTGCGGTTGGTGCTGCAACCGCTCCTTCGTGCTTTGCATAAACAGTTTGGTATCTTTCCCTGTCCAGCTCATCTGGCTTGCGTTTGATGTATTTGGGTAATGGTGTTTCACCGAGTGAATTCAGTACCATTTTGAACTCCTCATCCGAGCCTTCAAAAAGGAAACGGATGGTTCTACCTCTTGAAGTGGTATTATCAATTACTTCTGCGATCAATTCATCGGCATCACCAAAATAGAGCTTGTTGCCCACACGAATTTTTCTTGCGGGATCAACAATCACATCCCATAACCTGTTCTGCTTGTTCAACTCCCTCAAAAGGAAAACCTCAATCTTGGCTCCGGTTTTCTCCTTGCGTCCATACATCCTCGCAGGAAACACTTTGGTATTGTTTACAACGAAAACATCTTTTTCCTCAAAATAGTCAAGAATGTCCTTGAAAGTTTTGTTCTCTATCAGACCAGTGTCCTTGTGAACAACCATGAGCCTGGCGTCCTCTCTTCTTTTGGTTGGTGTCTGGGCAATGAGGTTAAGGGGGAAATCGAACCTGAATTGGGAAAGTTTCATGCGTGTAGATATTTATTTTGCCTGAAAACAAATCCCGGTGCTCAACCCTAATAGGGTGACATTTCCATCAAACCTGATCTTACGGCACCAGACTTGTTTTGGCATTAAGATGGCAAAATTACAAAAAAAATACGGTATTCTCCGATGACACCTGCCGCTTTTTACACCAGTTATAAACCTCGCGCGATTTAAAATCTAAGGTGCCTCACTGTTTGACCGTTGTTGATCAGCTGTTTCAGCGAATCAATGCCCACCTTGAGATGTGATTCTACAAAATTAGCCGTAACCTGTTTATCACTTTCCTCTGTCTTGACCCCCTCTGGGATCATGGGTTGGTCGCTGACCAGCAGCAGGGCGCCGGTTGGAATTTTATTGTAAAAACCTACTGAAAAAATGGTGGCAGTTTCCATATCAATGGCATATGCCCTTACTTTTTGAAGGTAGTTTTTGAATTCTTCGTCATGTTCCCAAACCCTTCTGTTGGTTGTATAAACGGTTCCTGTCCAGTAATCCAGTTCATGTTCACGGATGGTGGTTGAAATCGCTTTTTGCAAGGCGAATGCCGGCATGGCGGGTACTTCGGCAGGAAAGTAGTCGTTGGAGGTTCCTTCGCCCCTGATGGCGGCAATGGGGAGAATGAGGTCGCCCAACTTGTTTCTTTTTTTAAGCCCACCACATTTTCCTAGAAACAGAACGGCTTTGGGGTCAATGGCCGTGAGCAGGTCCATGATGGTGGCTGCAGTTGGGCTTCCCATGCCGAAGTTGATGATGGTAATACCGTCGAAAGTAGCACATTGCATGGGTTTATCCCTTCCGATCACTTCAACATTGTTCCATGTTGCGAACAGGTCTACATATTTACTGAAGTTCGTCAACAAGATATATTGTCCAAATTGCTCTATGGCCATTCCTGTATACCTGGGGAGCCAGTTCTTGACGATATCTTCTTTGTTGTTCATATTTCAACTTGTTCTGCTTCGAAATTACTGATTACTTTGCATGCATGATCAAGCTGACCTTTCCCGAACCTGATTTCAAAATCCGTGAGCAGGGGGGACAACCAGAAATTTTTGATACCATTCGTCAGAAATGGGTTTCCCTTCAGCCAGAAGAATGGGTGAGACAGAATTTCATCAGTTGGATGACCAAGGTCGCAGAAATTCCATCTCAATCCATAGCTGTTGAAAAAGGCTTGCGTCTTGGAAATTTGATGAAACGCTTTGATTTACTGGTCTTTGACTCAAATACACAACCTTGGATGATGGTTGAATGCAAGGCCGCGGATGTGCCACTGAAAGCGCCAGCTTTGATGCAAATTCTTTCCTATAACCTTGTTATTCCTGTTCCTTATCTTGTCGTTACCAATGGTATTGAATGCCATGTCGCAGACAAAAAAAAAGAGATACCTGAGTGGCTCTCTTTTTTTCCAAAACATGAGTAAATATATTTTTAAGGGAAAATTCCCAGCTCCAAATAGCTGGTTCCCACCTTGTTGATGGCTACCACAAAAGCGGCTGTTCTCATGTCTCGGATTTGCGGATTTTGTTTCCAGCAATCCAAAATCTCATTGGTGGCTTTGATCATGGTATCTTCCAATCCACTCCTGACGAGGTCAATCTCATCTGGACCGTGTACTATCAGTTTTTTTTGTTCGTCGCTTATTTTGTTGCCTGTCATTTCTTCAAGCTGGGATACGATGTTGGCGTTTTGGTTTTCCATGAACCTTCTTTCAAGGCGACCATAGGAAACATGGCTGAGGTTTTTTAACCATTCAAAATAAGAAACAGTAACACCACCGGCATTCAAATACATGTCAGGCACTACCAGTATTCCTTTATTGACAAGGATTTCATCAGCCTCAGGGGTCAGAGGTCCATTTGCAGCCTCTCCAACAATCTTTGCTTGAACCTTATCTGCATTTTCAGCATTGATTACATTCTCAAGTGCTGCAGGAATCAGGATGTCACAAGGGGCTTCCAAGGCATCTGTATTTTTATTGAAGTTGGTAGCGCCAGGAAAATCCAAGATTGATCCTGTTTTTTTCCTGTGTTGGAATACCGCTTCAACATCTAGTCCATTTTCATTGTAGATAGATCCCTCATATTCAGCAAGGCCGACAACCAATGCGCCACCATCCTGAAAGAATTTGGCGGAGTGATAGCCAACATTTCCGAGTCCTTGCACAATTATTTTCTTTCCTGCAAGTCCTGTTTCCAAACCAAGCTTAGCCATGACCTCAGCATTGTTGCAAACTTCTCTGATGCCAAAGAAAACACCCAAGCCAGTTGCCTCCCTTCTTCCTTTTACCCCGCCCTGTGTGACAGGCTTTCCTGTAACGCAGCCTAATGCTTCGACCTCTCCTGGGTGCATCGCCATGTAGGTGTCAAGGATCCAGGACATTTCCCTTTCTCCTGTTCCATAATCAGGTGCGGGAACATCTTCACCGGGGCCAATGAATCTTTTCTTGATCAATTCGCTGGTATATCTTCTGGTGATGCGCTCAAGGTCGTAGGCACTGTATTTTTTAGGATCGATGGTGATGCCACCTTTGGCGCCGCCAAAAGGCACATTCACAATCGCACATTTGTAGGTCATCAGTGCAGAAAGTGCCATCACTTCGTCAAGGTTTACCATCTCGCTGAAACGAATACCACCTTTACAGGGAAGTTTATGATGGGAATGCTGAACCCTATAAGCCTTGATCACTTCTACTTTGTCTCCGATTTTAACAGGAAAGTGCATGCGAAGAACGCTGTTGCATTGTTTGATTTGTTCAAGAATGCCCTCGTCAAATTGGGTATATTTTGCGGCCTTGTCAAAGCTCTTGCATACTGCGTCAAAGAAACTATATTCTGGGTTCATGGCATTGTTTTTCGTTGATTAGAAAACAGTAAGACGGGGATTGTGTTTATGCTTCCTTTTCGAGTTTGGAAATTTTTCTATCCAATTGAATCAGGTAGGCAATCAGTCCAAACAGGATGGTCAGCACCACAGCAACCACCACATAAATTTTTCCGTTGGACCTCATGAGAGACGCCATCGAATCATTGGTGGTTTCTGCTTGTGCATTGGCAGCAAAAAATCCCAAGCTTACAATAAAAGCAATCAATTTATTTTTCATTTGTAAACCATTTTTTTTCCATTAAAATTTTATGTCTGATTTTTAATGTAGCAATCCAAGCACCCAAGAGTGTCCAGCCAATTACAGCAGGATAAAATACCATTCTCATCCTGGCATCAATATCATTGAAATTCAATGCAGGATTGCCTTCCTGGCCAGGATGCAAACTGGGAAGCAACCTGGGTATGATCCAAATGGATGGGAAGAGCATGGCATAGGCAAAAATATTGTACACAGCACTTACCCTTGCTCTCTGGTCCATATCAGTGATTGAGCTTCTTAGGATAAAATATGCTCCATATATCAACAACGCAATCGCTGCACCGATCAACTTGGGCTCTCGCATGATCGATCCAAAAGAAGCGAATGCGGGGTTATTCGGATCTGCCCAGGTAAAACTGGCCCAAATGGCGCCGGTTGCATAGCCAAGCAGGCCAAGATAAGTACCAACGCCTGCATAGGATACCGCTTTGATATCATGTTCAATTGAACCTGTTCTCAGGTACTTGATGCTTTGTGCGATTGAAATGGTGAAAAGAATCATCATTGCAAACCACATGCATACATGGTAATAAAGGTTTCTGATGGTCTCTCCCAATTGCGTGAGTTCAGGAACAGGAAGCAAAAGGCCTCCAATCACAGCATAAGCAAGCAAAACGATTGCAGTTATTTTCCACCAGGTAAGTCGCATGGCTTGGATGTATTGAAAAGCATTGAAGGAACGCTGGGTTCTTTTCAACGGGCATACAACCCGTAGCTTTGATGGACAAAATTAGGCCCTTCGCCTAATCTTTCCATAAAAATGGGTATAAAATAACGGCGAGGAAGACAATGAGTATGTCAAGCGATACGAGGAGGAGGACCAATTGCTGGGGTACTCCATCCCTGAAAACTTCGGAAAAAGCTGTTTTTGAAAGCCTGACGAGCAGCAAAAGTTGAGGGATGATCAGGGGAAAACCAAGAATCGCCATAAGAGAAGCCTGCTGCATGGCCTTGCTGGCAATGGCGGCCAGCATGGTAAATACCAATCCCAGTCCCATGGATCCCAAAAGTCCAATAAAAAGAAATTGTAAAAATGATTCGGTGGGGTTGCCCATGAATGCGGTAAAGAGCAATAAGTTTACCAGGTTCATGGCCAGCATCAAGAGTACGTTGTAGCTGAGTTTTGAGAGGATGAATACAACCGGAGAAGTGATGGAGTAATAATAGAGCATTCTGCCCCTGGCTTCCTGCAAAAAACTTTTTGCTACCGCATTGATGCAAATAAAAAGTTGGGTGATCCAAAAAAGGGAGTTCCATGTATCTGCATCAGGAGAATCAATGGTCAGGTAAATCACAAATACCGTTGAAGCGATGTATAGCATCACACCATAAAGAGTATGTTGCTGCCTTGTCTCCAGCAAGAATTCTTTTTTCAAAAGCGCGGTAAATTGATTCAGTGCTTCCAAGGTAATTGTGTTATGTGTTGAAGCAATTTCTGCAGCGCGCTTCATAGTGGTCTTTTTCGCCCAACACCACCTGATCCGTATTGGATGAAATCCGATAGGAGTAGCTGGCGATTCCACCGCACTTGATGCAGACGGCATGCAACTTGGTTACAAAATTGGCCACTGAAAGCAATGCTGGCATGGGGCCGAAAGGTTTTCCTGTATAGTCCATGTCAAGACCCGCCACAATGACCCTCTTCCCGGCATTGGCGAGGCTTTCACAAACATGGACAATTTCAGCATCAAAAAACTGGGCCTCGTCAATACCAACAACGTTGAATGCTTCGGCATGGGTAAGGATGTCTATGGAATCCTTTAAAGGTGTTGCATTAATGGTATTGTCATCATGGGAAACAATTTTTCCTGCATGGTATCGGATGTCAATGGAGGGTTTGAATATTGCCACGCGCATATTGGCTATTTTGGCACGTTTCAGCCTTCTGATCAATTCTTCTGTTTTTCCTGAGAACATGGAACCACAGACTACTTCGATCCATCCTGCTTGTTGATTATGGTTGATTGGTTCTATGAACATGTGTTGGTTTGTTGATCTCTTGGTATCTTTATGAACAAGGAACTGTAAAAATACCATAAAGCGATGGAAAGACTTAAACAATTGACGGAAAAGTTGAACCGCTTGACCCATGAAGGGGCTTCAAAAGAATCCCTCTTAGAAGTTGGCTTTGATATCATCCGGGAATTGATGGTGGTGGAGATGCATACACCAACTGAAAACCATGTCCAAGAGATAAAATCTGTTGAACCGGAAATACAGGAAGGTTTAGGTCAATCACTGAATGATAGGTTCAATGCCACAGTACCAGACCTATCGGAAAGGCTACAGCAGCTTCGGCAAGGATCCTTGAGATCTGCGATGGGCATCAATGACCGGTATATTTTTTTGGATACCCTCTTCAAGGGGGATGCGCACAGTTTTGATACCATGATGCAATTGCTGGATGAAGCCAAAACATTCAACGAAGCTGAGTCAATTGCTTCCCAATACATCAGAACTGTGCAGGACAATGTTGAACAGGCAGCAGTGGTAGAAAAATTTTATGATTTGCTCAGAAGCCGGTTTTCCTCAATATGACGAACGATAACATCTGTTGCTCCTTTTCTCTGTTGAACGAAATTTCTTGCTTTTTCATCCAGTGATGTTCTTATTTCCGCATCTGACAATAGTTTTTC
>CAITQQ010000118.1 GCA_903894575.1 uncultured bacterium | reverse complement strand
CTGGTATTGTTCAATCACATAGCATTGGGGCATGAGGCATTGTTTCTTGAACATATTCCTCACTTGAAAAACAAGTTTGTTCATCCTGTAAATATTGTCAATGGCGTGTACCAGACTCCTATGGAGCCAGGCAGCAGCTGTGACCTCTTGTAGTCAACCCATTAATCAAATCACATGACCAATATTGATCTTGCCATCAGTGTCCTTTATTTCCTGGGAATCGTTTTTGTAGGACTTTGGACGGGTTTGAAAAAGAAAACCGTTGCCAGCGGAGATGCTTCAAGCGATTATTTTCTTGCCGGGCAATCTCTGAAATGGCCCATGATTGGCTTGGCACTTTTTGCGACAAATATTTCCTGCTTGCACCTTGTAAGCCTTGCCCAATCAGGATTTGATACCGGCTTGTTGTCAGGTAATTTCGAATGGATGGCCTCCTTTACCCTGATTTTGCTTTCGCTGTTTTTTGTTCCTTTTTATATCCGATCCAAGGTGGCAACCTTGCCTGATTTTCTGGAAAAAAGATACAACAGGGCCTGCCGGGATTGGTTGGCCGTCATTTCGATTGTTTCTGCAGTTGTGATCCATATTGCATTTTCATTTCTTGCAGGAGGCATTGTATTGAAGACTTTGTTTGGCGTTGACATGTATACCAGTGTGATTGTGATTGCATTTTTTACGGGTCTTTACACCATCATTGGCGGATTGAGGGCGGTTGTAGTTACAGAGTCCATACAAACCATTGTTTTGCTAACAGGCGCAATTGTCATTACCGTTGTCTGTTACAACAAGGTCGGTGGATGGGGTGAAATCACCAGCACACTGCAATCAACAGGTGAATTGGATAAATTGTCAATGTTGAAGCCTGCTAACGATCCGGGAGGCATGCCCTGGTATGCTATTTTCCTGGGCTATCCGGTGTTAGGGATTTGGTATTGGTGCGCTGACCAAACCATTGTACAACGGGTCTTGGGTGCAAAAGATGAAAACCATGCCAGACTGGGATCTTTGTTTTGTGGCTTCATTAAAATTCTGCCTGTATTCATATTTGTTTTGCCGGGTTTGATGGCCTATGTACTGGCAAAAAAAGGGATGTTTGACATCAGTTCGATACAATCAATTGGCACAGATGGAAAAACAGTTACAGATTCAAAAGCCGTTTATACGCTGATGATCACGCAGTTGGTCCCAAAAGGACTGGTGGGTTTATTGGCCGCTGCGTTGTTGTCTGGACTGATGAGCCAGATATCCGGGGCTTTGAATTCAATTGCCACCTTGTTCAGTTATGATCTGTACAAAAGGTTCAAGCCAGCATCCGGTGATCAACAACTGGTCAGGATTGGGAGGATTTCAGCTGGTGTTGCCTTGGTGGCTTCTATTGGATTGCTTCCTCTGCTTAACCGGTATGAAAGCCTTTTCAGCGGCATCAATGACATCATTGCCCATATTGCTCCGCCCATCACTACTGTTTTCTTGCTCGGTATATTTTGGAAAAAAGCTTCAGCCAAAAGTGCTCAATACACCCTCTGGCTGGGTTCCCTGCTTGGTGCAGTTGTTTTTGTTATCAACAAGACATATCCCGAAAGCATCATTGGCGACATTCCATTCATGATGATGGCTTTTTATTTGTTCTGCAGCTGTGTGGCGCTTCAGGTGATCTTGTCTTATGTCTTTCCG
>CAITQQ010000117.1 GCA_903894575.1 uncultured bacterium | reverse complement strand
GGTAAGCTCATTGTTGCGATATGGTTAAGGGTTATTGTCCGTAATAGCTGTCCGGACCATGTTTTCTTTCGTAATGTTTTTTGATCAGGGCTTCTTTCAGCCTTGGCGCATTAGGGTTGATCTGCTCTGTGAGCCAGGCCATTTTTGCCAACTGCTCCAGCACTGCAGCATTGTACACAGCCTTGTTGCCGTCCTTTCCCCAGGTGAAGGGGGCATGGTTGCCCACGATCATCATTTCCACTTCCTCGTAGCTGAGGCCTTTTTCTTTGAAGCAGTTCATGATCTGGAACCCCGTTTCGTATTCATAGTTGCCTGCAATCATGGCATCATCCATGGGCGCAGCACAGGGAATATCGACCGTATTGTGGTCGGCATGGGTGGTGCCGAAGATGGGAATATCCCGCAGCGATTGGGCCCAGGCTGTGGCATAGGTGGAGTGCGTATGGACGATGGCGCCAATCTTTTCCCAGTGCTTGTACAAGACTGCATGGGTCTTTGTATCAGAAGAAGGACGCAGCTCTCCTTCGAGGGTATTGCCATCAAAATCAACAATCACCATTTTGTCGGCAGTCAATGATTCATAAGGAATGCCACTGGGTTTGATGGCAAAGACCTGCTTTGACCGGTCTGCCACGCTTACATTGCCAAAAGTGAACAGCACCAGGTTCAGTGCTGGCAGCTGCATGTTGGCCTGATAGGCTTCTTCTTTTAATGCGGTATAGTTGCTCATGATTCCAGGAATTTTCCCAGTTGTTTGTATTGGTTGTATCGAGTATTGTAGATGTCGACGTTGTTTTCGTTGGGAAGGTAACTGCGTTCAAACCCACTGCCCATGGCCTGCATGGCAGCCTCAACATTGGGATGAATGCCTGCAGCTGTTGCCGCAAACATGGCTGCGCCCAAGGCACAGGTTTGTTCGCTTTTGTGGATACGGATGGGCATGTTCATCACGTCTGCCATCATCTGCATGATGAAGGGTGATTTTTTCGCTACCCCACCAAGGCCAATCAGGCCCTTTACAGGAACGCCTTCTGCTTCGAATCGCTCCACGATCGCCCTGGCGCCAAAACAAGTGCCTTCCACAAGAGACCTGAATATTTTTGGGGCATCGCTGCCCAGAGACAATCCGGTGATGGCACCCTTCAGTGCCTGGTTGGCATCTGGTGTTCTGCGGCCATTGAGCCAGTCCATGGACAGGATTCCGTTGGGATCAAGCGGCAGGGCTTCCGCCTGGGCAGACAGGGCGGCAATGAGCTTGTCGCTGATTTCTGCCTGCAGTTTTGTGGCTGTTGCTTCATCGATGATGGCTGAATTGTTCAAGAGGTTGTTGGTAGGCCATTCCAGCAGGGATTTGAACCAGGCATAGACATCGCCGAAGGCTGACTGTCCGGCTTCCAATCCAACCATCCCGGGAATAATCGATCCATTGACTTGCCCACAAATGCCATTGATGCATTTGCTGCCGATCTCTTCGACAGGAGCCACCATCATGTCGCAGGTGGATGTGCCCATCACCTTGCTAAGGTGATAGGGTTCAATCTGGCCGCCAACCGCACCCATGTGCGCATCAAAGGCGCCGATGCCAATGACTACATCGGTTGGCAGGCCAAGTTTTGTGGCCCATTCGTCGGAAATGGTACCAGCCTGCTGGTCGGCCGTGTAGGTTTTGGTAAACAGTTTATCCGTGAAGCCATCCAGCAGGGGGCTGAGGCTGGCGAAAAAATCGTTGGGAGGGAATCCGCCGAAGGCTTCGGCCCATAGGGCTTTGTGGCCGGCACTGCAAACCCCACGCTTCATCTGGGTGACATCGTTTCCACCGGTCATGAGAAAGGGTATCCAATCGCAGTGTTCCACCCATGAGGCGGTATGTTTTCTGACCGATTCATCCACCTGGAGGATGTGTAATAATTTGGCCCAGAACCACTCGGAGGAATAGATGCCTCCTACGTATTGCAGGTAATTGACGGGGAAGCTTGCTGCATGCAGGTTGATGGCTTCCGCCTCAGGCACGGCAGTATGGTCCTTCCACAGCACGAACATGGCATTCGGGTTCTTGTCAAATTCAGGAAGCAAGGCCAGGGGTGTACCGCTGGCATCCACAGCAACCGGTGTTGAACCCGTTGTGTCAATAGAGATGGCCTTGATGTTGGC
>CAITQQ010000116.1 GCA_903894575.1 uncultured bacterium | reverse complement strand
CAATGTGGTCTATGTCGTTTTGTTGTGGGGTGGCCTTACCACCAATTTCATTTGGTGCATGATCCTCAATGCAAGAAACAAGTCATTTGGCGACTATACCAATGCATCCACGCCACTGGTCAGGAATTATATTTTTTCAGCCCTTGCAGGCACCACCTGGTTCCTTCAGTTTTTCTTCTATGGCATGGGAGAAAGCAAGCTGGGCAATGGTCCCAGCTCATGGATCCTTCACATGGCCTTCATCATTTTGGTGGCCAACATGTGGGGATTGTTGTTGAAAGAATGGAAAGGTGTCGGAACAAAAACCATCCGCACCATCATCGCAGGAATTGCCATCATCATCCTCTCCGTACTGGTGGTAGGGTATGGCAACAGTTTACACGTTTAAAAATTGAAAACAAAAGAATATGTCAGGATCTAAATCTTTTCAGCATGTGAATTATTTATGGGACGATGCAAAGGCAGCGACCATGGCAGGTGACGAAGTAGCCCTGCTGCTTTACCGTTCCAATATCCTGGGCGCAGATCTCAGGATTACCAACTATGGTGGTGGAAACACCTCCTGCAGGACGATCGAGAAAGACCCTTTGACGGGTAAGGACACAGAAGTGATGTGGATCAAAGGATCCGGTGGAGACATTGGATCCCTTACCAGGAGCGGACTTGCGGCCTTGTACGTTGAAAGGCTGAGAAGCCTTACCGGCGTGTACAAAGGGCTGGCACAAGAAGATGAAATGGTGGCCTTGTTCAACCATTGCATTTTTGACCTGGATTCAAAAGCACCATCCATCGATACCCCTTTGCATGGATTTCTTCCATTCAAACACATTGATCACCTGCATCCTGATGCAGCCATCGCCATTGCTGCTTCTAAAGACGGTGAGCAAATCACCAAAGATCTTTTTGAAGGAAGCATTGGTTGGGTGAACTGGCAGCGTCCTGGTTTTGACCTTGGTCTGCAAATCAAGGACTGTCTGGAAAAAAATCCTGGCATCCGCGGCATCATGCTAGGCTCTCATGGCCTATTCACTTGGGGTGATACCGCCTATGATTGTTACATGAATTCTCTGGAGGTGATTGAAAAATGTGCAGCATATATCGAAGAAAATGTGGCCAAGAATGGTTCTGTTTTTGGAGGACAAAAAATTCAATCTTTGGAAAAGGAGCATCGCTTGTCTCAGGCGGCTGCACTGGCTCCCATCTTGCGTGGATATTGTTCTTCAAAGAACAAGATGATTGGGCATTTTACCGATGTTCCAAAAGTGCTGGAATTCATCAATTCAAACGACTTGGATCGACTGGCTCCCATGGGTACCAGTTGTCCTGACCATTTCCTCCGTACCAAGATCAGTCCTCTGGTATTGGGCCTTTCACCAGCGCAAGATCTTTCAGATGTGGCGGCTATCAAAGCAGCCATCGCTCCTCAGTTTGATGCCTATCGTGAAATGTATACAGCGTATTATGATGCCTGCAAGCATCCCAACAGTCCTGCCCTTCGTGATCCCAATCCTGTGGTAATTCTTTATCCAGGAGTGGGCATGTTCACATTTGCAAAGGACAAGTCTACAGCGCGTGTGGCTGCTGAGTTCTACATCAATGCCATCAACGTAATGCGTGGTGCTGAAGCCATTTCATCGTATACTGCGCTTCCACATCAGGAAGCTTTCAATATTGAGTATTGGTTGCTGGAAGAAGCCAAACTTTCAAGGATGCCAAAACCAAAAGCCTTGTCCGGAAGGGTTGCCTTTGTATCTGGCAGTGCGGGTGGCATAGGCAAGGCCATCTCAAAGAAATTTGCAGAAGAAGGTGCCTGCGTGGTAATCAGTGATATCGATGATGATAGGATGAACAATACCCTTGCAGAATTCAAATCCATGTTTGGCAAGGACGCTGCTTCAGCTGCCTTGATGAATGTGACCGACAGGGAGAGCATCGAAAAGGCCCTGGACTCCATTGCACTTGCATTTGGCGGCGTGGACATCATTGTCAATTCTGCAGGCCTGTCTATTTCAAAGCCCATTGAAGAACATACGGAGAAAGACTGGGATATCCTTTACGATGTATTGGTGAAAGGACAGTTCCTTGTTACGCAAGCAGCAGTGAATGTGATGCGCAAACAGGAAATGGGTGGAGACATCATCAATATCGTCAGTAAGAATGCATTGGTTTCCGGACCGAACAATGCTGGATATGGATCTGCAAAGGCTGCGCAGTTGCATTTGAGCAGGCTCAATGCCGCAGAACTCGGCAAGGACAAAATCCGTGTGAACACCGTCAATCCTGACGCTGTCATTGCGGACAGCAAAATATGGGCTGGCGATTGGGCACAGGGCCGTGCAAAGGCCTATGGAGTCAGCGTTGAGGAGCTTCCTGCTTATTATGCCAAACGCACTTTGTTGAATGAGATCATTCTTCCTGTAGACATTGCCAATGCTTGTTTTGCAGTGACCGGTGGTTTGCTGAACAAGTCTACCGGTAATGTGATCAATGTGGATGGTGGTGTAGCCATGGCTTTTGTACGTTAATTTTTAAACAGATCAATTTGCCTTTATGCAAATAGAACAGTCAAGGATAGATGAACTCAATGCGCAATTGGAGTCGGGGCACAAAAGAAATTTTGATTTTCATGCTGCCTCATTGACCAATGTTGAAGCGGTGATCGATAAACTCATTGCTTTTCAGGTGGCCATTCCAAGTTGGGCACTGGGTGCTGGTGGAACAAGGTTTGGTCGTTTCTCCATTGGCGGTGAGCCGGGTAATCTTGAGGAGAAAATTGAAGATGTAGGACTCTTGCACAAGCTCAATCAATCGAGTGGTGCGATTTCCCTGCACATTCCCTGGGATATTCCATCTGATGCTGCAAAAATCAAAGCATTGGCTGCACACCATGGGTTGGTTTTTGATGCCATGAATTCCAATACTTTTCAGGATCAGCCCGGACAAAAATTGAGTTACAAATATGGCTCTCTGCAAAACGTGGACAAGGGTGTGAGGCAACAGGCCGTAGACCATAACCTGGAAGTGATCAAATACGGAAAAGAATTGGGTTCCAATTCACTGACCGTCTGGTTGTCTGATGGATCCAGTTTTCCTGGGCAGTTGAATTTCAGGAAAGCATTTCAAAATACATTGGAAGGCCTGCAGGACATTTATGCAGGATTGCCGGAAGACTGGAAAGTATTTGTTGAATACAAAGCCTTTGAACCCAATTTCTATTCCATGTCTGTGGGTGACTGGGGTCAATCGCTTTTGTATGCATCCAAGCTCGGCCCCAAGGCTTATACGCTGGTTGATCTTGGTCACCATCTTCCCAATGCCAATATTGAGCAGATTGTTTCTTTGTTGCTGATGGAGAAGAAACTGGGTGGATTCCATTTCAACGATTCGAAATATGGTGATGATGATTTGACGGTAGGATCCATGAGGCCTTATCAGCTTTTTCTCATTTTCAGGGAACTCGTGGAAGGCATGGATGCCCGCGGCATGAACCACGCCAAAGACCTTGGCTGGATGATTGATGCTTCGCACAACATCAAGGATCCATTGGAAGATTTGTTGCAGTCTGTTGAAGCCATCCAAATTGCATACGCACAAGCCCTTTTGGTGGATGACAAAGCCCTTGATGAGGCAAGGGAATCCAACGACGTGGTACGTGCGCAGGAAATCCTGCAGCAGGCATTCCGTACCGACGTACGGTCTGTTGTCGCTGAAGCAAGGCGCAGGAGTGGTGCAGCCATTGATCCATTGGGCGCATACCGTGCAATGAAAGTCAGGGCCACCCTGATTGGTGAGCGTGGTGCTGTATCCAAAGCCACAGGGCTCTGATTCTATAAACCCTACATCATGCAGAAAAAGCCAGTTGTTGCCATTCTTGATGTTGGAAAAACCAACAAAAAATTACTGCTTTTCGATCAGGCGTACCAGTTGGTTTATGAAAAGAGTGACCGGATGGAAGAGACGGTTGATGAGGATGGATTTCCATGTGAAGACCTGGCCTCTTTGACCAGTTCTGCAGTTGAGTTGATCAAGTCATCCCTGCATCTCGAGGAATTCGAAGTAAAGGCCAT
>CAITQQ010000115.1 GCA_903894575.1 uncultured bacterium | reverse complement strand
GCGGTATTGTTTGGAGAGGTTTTCTACTTTAATTACAGTGCTCATGATGAATTGAAAAGGTTGAAGGGGTTGAAGAGATTTTAGACAGTATCCATGAAAGTCTTCTCTACCTTACTGAATATAAGCAACCCGATGAACAGGGTTATGACCATGAATCCGATGCTGTATCCGAAACTTGCCGCATCAAAACTGCCTACGCCGAGCATGGCATAGCGGAAGGCTTCTACTAGAGGTGTAAGGGGATTCAAGGTGATCCAGAACCTCAGCTTTTCACTGGTAATGGTTGACAATGGATATACCACGGGTGTGGCATACATCAACAACTGTACGGCAAAGCCGATCAAAACGGTCAAATCCCTGTACTTGGTGGTCATTGATGAAATGATGATGCCAAGCCCGAGGCCGAGCCCGGCCATGATGAGGATTATTGTTGGTATCAATGCAAGGCTGGTGAACGTTGAAGTGGTTGAAGGGGTTGAAGGAGCGAATTTGTACCATAACATCGCGGCGAGGAGGAGCAGGAACTGTATGCCGAATTTTACAATATTGCTCATCACCGTAGACAATGGAATCACCAGCCTGGGGAAATATACTTTTCCGAAGATGCCTGCATTGGCCACAAATGTATTGGAGGTTGCATTCAGGCAGGAGGAAAAATAATTCCAGATGGTTATACCACTCATGTAAAACAAGACGGGCGGTACACCATCCGTTGAGATTTTCGCGATGTTCGTAAACACCACCAGGAATACCACGGTTGTAAACAGGGGTTGTATGAAATGCCACAATGGGCCGAGGATGGTTTGCTTGTACTGTGCAGTGAAATCACGCTTCACAAACATCCACAACAAGTCCCTGTATCGCCAGACCTCACGGAGATTGATGTCGAGGAGGTGGGCCTGGGGTTTTATTTCGAGATCCCAGATTTCTTCTATTAAGGTTGAGGGACCTGAAATGTTTTGATTTTCTTGCATGTTTTGAAATACTGCTGATTTTTAAAAGAGGATAACCAGAAATCTTGATATTCTCTGTGGCTTAAACTTCTTCGAGCCTACTAAATCCCCACCGCTCTCCTGATCTTCTTCCACAAACTCCTCTTCTTCACACTCACATCAAAATAGTTTGAAATATAGCGCTCAGATCCGTAGCCATATCCAATATAACCGTAGCTGACATAGCCATAATATTTTCCATAGCCCATCATCGCCTGAACGTCATTGATGACGATGCTGAGGTGCGGCAGCTTTCCTCCTTTGTAAAGTTCTTCGACCAATTGCACCTGCTTCTTGAAGGTAAAATTATGCCTGACAATGTATACAGAAGCGTCGGTATACTTACCCAATTCAATCGCATCGCTCACCAAGCCTACAGGCGCCGTATCAATTACTACCACATCAAACCTTTCCTTCACTTCTCTAAAAAGTTCTTCTAATTTGGGGTCCAGGATCAGCTCTGCAGGATTCGGGGGGATGGGACCGCATCCGATCACAAACAGGTTTTCCATTTGGTCTACCGGCAAGATGATGTCATCAATGCTGGCCTTTCCCATCAGATAATTGGTAATACCCTTTACGTTCTTCCTGTCGATGCCCAAACCTTTCAAAATTTTTGGTTTGCGTAT
>CAITQQ010000114.1 GCA_903894575.1 uncultured bacterium | reverse complement strand
TTTGCATCAAAAACATTAACCATTGATTTTGTTCTAAAACTATCAATTTGTGCTGATTCAGCTAACCATTTTTCTGGCAGGATTGCATTGTTAGGTGATATATCGGTCATAAAAACTGGCAGGGCACTCATAAGGGCCTCATTCATAGGTAAACAAAGACCAGCATAACGTCTAGGCAAAACCATAGCATCAAACCCACTATACATATCTTGCCTATTATCTGGATTGCCTATTTCAATTTTTATCCGTGAATCATTGCATATAAGGTTTAAAGGAGTCTGGGATTTTATAACTAATTCGTAATCTTCTTTAGAATGTTTAATCATTTTAAGAATACTCTCAGTCCCATTCCTATCTTTTGCAGCTTTTTTACCAGCAATATGTAGTATTCGCTTGTGATCTTTAGATAGGTTTACTTCTTTTGCTTGATTAAATAAAGTATGATCTGTTGGTGGGGGAAGATGCATTACCTGTGTTTTATTCCCAAATTGTTGCACAATTAAATCTAAATTCCATATGCTTGGAGCAAGTAAAACGTCTGGTAATGTCCAGTCTGGATGCGTTAAATGACCGAATAACTCATAGTTGTATTGAAGTATAGTCTTGATACCTTTTTGTTTAGCAAGATCAACTAACTCTAAATGATAAAATGTTTCACAACTAATAACAACATCAATATTTTCTAGAAATGCCAACACCTCATTGGTCCTAGGCATACCTTTTCTGGTTTCAATAACACTATAATCTTTATACCATTCTGGATGTTGCTGGTTATTATTAAAAAATTGGGAATTAATTAAAAGAATCTTATCAGGATTAAGCATCTTAACTAATTCCATAGTTTGATTACCTAAACCAGTATTGTCAGATCTTGCTATAATTCCTAATCTCATTGTTTATATCCCCAAGTTTCGTCATCACTAGTATATTTTTTAGTTCCCTGTCTGCCATCAAGATGGTAAGAACGCTTTATGTTTCCTTCTGGGTGATATATCCATAGCTTATGTATGTTCCATCCATCTTCGCTAAAAGTATCATACGGAGATATATCATCTTGAATTGCTCCATGAAATGTATCTTCTATAAAAAATTTATCTCTACATCTTGGAAGCACAATGTCTTTATAATATTTCTTTCTACTTAGGTGTGGTCTCTGACTCCATTGTATGGTTTTCATAAAGCCATCCTCTATTCCAAACATAAGGTGTTCGTGATCTTTTGGTATAAAAGATTCATAATGAAAACGAATAGTATTTGCTTTATTGTATTCAAACATATCTAAGCACTTATCCCAGTCTATTGGCATGTCTGGAGTCAACGGAGCATCTCCTTCAACGTAAAGTAATAATGGTGTTTTAACTTCAGCAATTGTTTGACGCATCATGTTGGTTTGATGACTATGCTCTTTAAATATAAAAGGAAGTATGTTTTTATCTTCATGCAAACATTTCCACAAAATGCGATTTTTATATTCATCGTAATCTTTTTTACGATTTTGTTGTTCTTCTCTAAGGCCATCTATTTGCATAATAATTTCGTTGTCTGGAAAATGAACACGAATATCACTAATGGTTTGATCTATCATTTTTGTGTTTGGGTGATCTGTAATTACAGAGGTAGCCATGACAATTGTTATATCTCTTTTATGCATTTACTTGCCTCATTAATTCATTAAACAAATCTCTTTTATATTTAATCCACCAGCAAACTACTTGATGCATTTCAGATATATAATTATTTAATAACTCAGGTACCATGTTTGGGAATAGATTCCAGTTATCAACAGTTTTTATTGAGTGCTCACTTTGAAATAAAAAATTAAAAAAATTTGTATTTTGCATTTTTGAATCTAATTTATCTCCTATAGGTAAACAAAGCATCTCAATTGCTTCATAAAATCTAAATGAATCAATAACCATTGCCCCGCTAGGACAAGGAACAATTTTTGATAAAAACATTTTATCGTAATATCGTTTTGGACTTAGTCCTTCTGCAAAACCAGTAGTTGGATTATAAAAAGAATTTGGTATTTCAGGCATAACAGTTGCAAGTTCTTGTCTTCTTTGATGAGTTATCTGTCCTGAAAAAAATACATCGTATGATTTATCTTGATACTGTGGTAAATTATTTGATAAATGTTGTGGCACACCTAATGCTAATTTATTGTATTGTGAATGTTTTCTGTGGGGGTATTGAATCCAAATCTCAATATTACTGTGTTCTATCTTATCAACTTTAAATGTAGCACTTTCATCTCCAGTAATGAATAAAACTACTCTGCCTATCTTATTTAACTCTTCAGATATTTGATCTTCAAAGTCTACGTTTTGTGGTCCAGGAATAACAACAAAGGCTCTATCTACATTAGGCAAAGTTGTTACCCTTTCTGGTTTAATATTTTTTTTATTAAAAAATTGTTTTAATAAACC
>CAITQQ010000113.1 GCA_903894575.1 uncultured bacterium | reverse complement strand
GTATTCATGGTGCTTGGTCAGAGTTCCGCCATTGCAGCATGCATGGCCATCGATAAAAAAATGAAAACCCAGGATATTGAATACAAAGCGCTCAAGCCTTTATTGCTTGAATTTGGTCAAAGGCTTGAGTGACATGTTTTAACAACATTCAATCTTTTTTAAGATGATTCCCTGATGATTATTTCACCATCAATCATGATGGATTCGTTTTTTGTTTTTTTATCAATAATCTGTTCCAGCAATAATTTTGCTGCTGCTTCACCAATCTGTCTTGTTTTAACATCAAAGGTGGTGAGTTGTGGTTCAACGATTTCGCCCGTATACTCATTGCCAAATCCACATACACTGATTTCTTGCGGTATTTTTATTTTTTTAGTTTTCAGGTGCCTGATGATTTGCACGGCACATTTGTCGGAAATGGAGAAAATAGCGTCAATCTCAGGTTCAATGCTCAGCCAGTCATCTACCGCTCCTATAACAGCATTGTAGCTGAAGTCTACATGCTTAATCAAGGTTTCGTCTTTCTTGATGCCATGCATTTTCATTGCCTTTAGGTAGCCATTTAATCTATTGTTGATGGACAATGCTTTGGGCCCCAGCAGCAAGGCAATTTTCTTACAACCTTTGTTGATCAGGTGTTCGGTGATCTGGAATGCGCCATTTTCATCATCACTGAAAATTTTTGGAACATCAAGTGCTTCTGAAACACGGTAGAATTGAACAATCGGAATACCCCTGTTCATTTGCATTTTGATATGATCAAAAGTATGGGTGTATAAGGTATGGCAGATGAGCAGCCCATCAATCATGTTGTTCATGAGTGCCTGTGTGTTGGCTACTTCTGTCATGTGGTTTTCATCCGATTGACAGATCACGACCCTGTATCCGGATTGTGCAGCAACATGTTGAATTCCTCCAAGCATGGAAGAAAAGAATGTGGTTTCCAGGTTGGGTATGATGACGCCCAATGAATGGGTAGATCTGTTTACCAGGCTTTGTGCAAGCATGTTGGGATGGTAATCCATTGAGGTTGCCAGTTGCTTGATATTGTTTCTTGTTTCAAGGCTGATGTCAGGGTGATTGTTTAATGCCCTTGAAACAGTTGAAATGGAAATACCTGCGGCTTCTGCAATGTCTTTTAATGAGGTTGGCCTGTTGTTTTTTTTGGTTTCGCTCTTTTGCTTTTTGCCTTCATGCAGCAGCGTAAAATGATAATTGCAATCCTTGCAATAAAATCTTTGTTTATCTCTGATGATCCCAGATTTGAGGATTCTCTCGGTTATTTGACACTTGGGGCATTTTGCTCTCGGCATTTCAGAAATTTTATATCTATCGCAAACGTTTGTGCAAACATTTTCGATAGTCAATCGTAAGTTTTTCATCTGCAATATATCTTTATATCGATATAAATGCCATATTTTGAAGGTGTTTTTTGATGGCTTCCATGGAACCGTCTATCTCAATGTAAACCAAAAATTGCTTGTATTGTATGAAAAAAACGAATGAGGATCCTCGTGCGGTTTTCCGATTTGCGCACCAACAAGTCCAAGAATTACTTTTTTACACATTCCATAACCCCAAGCCATGCGATCAATGACCCCCCAATTTCGTCGTAATCCAATCGGTCAGTTGAGCGAGGTGAAGATGCTTATCTTCATCATATCAGCTTTTTTAATTGCATCATCTGCACAAGCCGAGAAATTTAATTTTCCATCAAGTACTTTCCAAAAGACTGATCGAATCCTGTTCACAGCTAAACTTTTGAATGAAAAAGGGGAGCCTATGGCAGGATGTACCATCAATGAAAAGGGTGGAAAACAAACAACCCAATCCAAACCCGATGGCAGTTTTTCCATTGATGTATCCGGCCCCAATGCAACACTCGTCATTTCTTATGTAGGCTATGAAACGCAGGAAATCAAGGTTGGTAAGTTGAACAACTTGACCATTACCATGTCTTTATCCGCTTCAAGTCTTGACCAGGTTGTTGTGGTAGGTTACTCCAGTCAAAAAAAGGCTACTGTAACGGGCGCTATTTCTACTGTGAAGGGTGCAGAATTGGTGAAGGCACCAGTTCCGAACCTTACAGCAGCAGTAGTAGGGCGTGTTCCAGGATTGTTATCCGTTCAAAGGAGTGGGCAACCTGGTAATGATGAAACAACCTTGAGGATCCGTGGTATTGGAACCTTAGATAATGGAAATGCAGCTCCTTTGGTGTTGGTGGATGGCGTAGAACGCCCATTTTCACGCATCGATCCAAACGAGGTTGAATCCATCTCTGTATTGAAGGATGCGGCATCTACAGCAGTATATGGAATTCGAGGTGCGAATGGGGTTATCCTCGTTACAACCCTGAAGGGAAAGGAAGGACCCGCCAAGGTTAGTTATTCTGGAAACTATGCACTACAGGTTCCAACACGTTTGCCAGAATTTCTCAATGGCTATGATTTTTCAGTGCTTCAGGTGGAAGCACAGCTGAATGATAATCCTACCGTTACTCCCATGTTCAGCAAAGAAGAATTACAAATATTCAAGGATGGCAGTGATCCTCTTTTTTACCCGGATATCGACTGGCTGAAATTCATGATGCATGACAATGCGCCCCAGCAACAACACAACGTAAATATTTCTGGTGGTACCAGTGTTGCCAAGTATTTTGTTTCATTGGGTTATTTGGGACAGGAGGGCTTGTGGAAGCAGTTCGTAAAAGAGTACAACAACAATGATTTATATAAAAAATTCAATTTCCGTTCCAACCTGGAATTGGATCTTTCTAAAACCACAAAAGCCAATGTTCAGATTGGTGGTTTTACATCGAACAGAAGTTCTCCAGGCGGTTCACCATTTCTTGATATATTGGCAGCTGCTACCAACGGTACAGCGGGCATGTGGGACGGAAAATTCGTTACACTGGCAAGGGCCAATGGAAGAAACGCATTGAGTGCCTTGTTTGATGGATTTGATCGTTATTCCAATAGTGTCTTGAATTTAAATGTGGGTTTGAAGCAAAAGTTTGATTTCTTGTTGAAGGGATTGTCTGGAAGAGTAATGGGTGCTTATGACAGTGAATATGGACAGAGCAGAGGATTTTCCAGGAGTTTTGCTAGATATGCAGCAGAAAAAGTAGATGTCAATGGTGATGGCATCCTTGATCCAATTTTGAGGCAATCCGGTGAGGATGGGGTACTGAACGACCCATCTGAAAGTTTTTCGAGATCAAAGCGTGTATACCTGGAATCTGCATTGGAGTACAACAATACATTTGGAAAACATGCAGTGAGTGGGTTGTTGCTGTATACCCAGCGCAAACAATTCTATCACTCGCTTTCATATCCTGGTATTCCTTTGGGTTATCAGGATTTTGTAACCCGTTTCACCTACAACTATGCCCAAAAATACATGCTCGAGTTCAACATGGGCAGAAATGGTTCTGAAAACTTCCCCGTGAACAGCAGGTTCGGATGGTTTCCCGCAGTTTCAGCTGGTTGGGTCGTCACCAATGAACCTTTCGTGAAAAAAGCCATTGGTGAAAATTTCCTGTCCTATTTGAAATTAAGGTCCTCTTATGGTTTTGTGGGTAATGACAGGATGGGATCACTGCGTTTCATGTACTTCCCCAGTGAATACCTTGGTGGGGGCGGAGCAATTTTTGGAGAGGATCCCGTTAGCCGTTCTGGATTGTATGAGGGTAAGTTGGGTAACCCCAATGTTACCTGGGAGAAATCATTGAAGCAGAACTATGCGGCAGAATTCAGGTTCCTTAAGAACAAGTTGTCTTTGAACATTGATTATTTCCGCGAAGAACGTTCCAATATTTTGACAGCAAGGAGAACCGTTCCTATCCATGTTGCGGCAGTATTGCAAGATGCTTATAATATTGGCCGGGTAAAGAATGGCGGTTATGAAATTGAGTTGGGCTGGTCAGACATGATCGGTAAAACAAGTTATTATCTCCGTGGTAATTATTCTTTTGCCCGCAACAAGATCCTTTTCATGGATGAGGCTTACAATACCCAATATCCGCTGCTCAACCAAACTGGTCAGCGTGTTGGTGAAGTATTTGGATACCAATTCATGGGCTTCTTCAACAGCCAGGATGATATCAACAAGTGGCCAAGGCAGTTCAACATGAACCAACGCCCTGGTGATGTTAAATATGCTGATTTGACTGGCGATGGAATCGTGGATGTGAACGACAGAAGTCCGATCATGAATCCTTCTTTCCCTGAAATCAACTATGGATTTTCTGGAGGATTTACCCATAAAAATCTTGATGTGAGTTTCTTGTTCCAAGGCGCTGCCAACATGAGCATGAGTTTAGGCTTCAACGCACTCTTGCCGTTCAGCGCATATGGATCTGCCATGGGATTCATCAAAGACAGATGGTATGCAGGAAGCCCGGACAACAATGCCAATGCAAAGATTCCCCGTTTGACCCTGAACTATGCTGATTTGACCAATTACTACAACTCATCCCTTTGGATAAGGGATGCTTCTTATTTGCGCCTGCGCAATGTGCAAGTGGCATACAACATCAAAGGTTCATTCCTGAATAAAATAGGGGCAAACTCGATGAGGTTGTTTGTAAGCGGACAAAACCTGCTCACATTCGACACGCTCAAATTTATTGATCCTGAGAATGTAGCATCTGGCTCTATGACCTATCCACAATTGAAGGTTTTCAATTTTGGTGTTAACCTTCAATTTTAAATTTAATTACCATGAAGATTAAAATACCTTTTTATCTCATCGTTTTCCTTGCATCCATTTTGATGGGTCTCAACTCATGCAAAAAGTATTTAGAGATGCCTGCACAAACTTCGTTCAACACGGATTCTGTATTTTCAAAATACCAGAATGCTGAACGTCTTATTTTTGATCTTTACCAATTCCAAGGACGTGCGCTTGCAACAGCATTGAATGGAAAGCTGGGTTCAACCTCAGTATCTACCATTACAGATGAGGCCATCTGTTTTACTGCACAAAACGGTTACACTGCAAACAATGTATACGCTGGAAGCATCAACTCCACCTGGTTTACTGTGAATGGAACCAATGGAGAGGATGTGTATGACAACCATTGGAAGACCATCCGAAAGGCATTGATTTTGAAAGAGAACATCGATAGGGTTCCAGATGCACCCGCTGATGTCAAAGGAAGGATCAAAGCCGAATGCGCTGCTGTAATGGCGCTTGAATATTTTGAAATGTTCAAACGCTATGGTGGTGTTCCCATTGTGACCAAAGCATTGAATGATGCTGAGGATTTTGTCATCCCTAGAGCATCACTGGATTCTGTCTACAAGCATATCATCAATCTCTGCGATGAGGCAATTGCCAGTCCTTACTTTCCTGCAAAAGTTCCTGATGAAAAGGAATTTGGAAGGCTGACCAAGGCCTTTGCCTATGGACTCAAAGCCCGGACAATGCTTTATGCGGCAAGCCCATTGTTCAATACCGATAAGCCTTATCAGGATTTCGGAGCAAACAATAAGTTGATTTGTTTGATGAAATATGACAAGAATTTGTGGGCTTCTGCTGCCAAGGCTGCACGCGAGGCAATCGCCTATTGCGAGCAAAATGGGTATGGTATTGTGAAAAGTTTCGGTCCAACCCGCAATTATAAAGTTGCCTGTGAAGACGTTCCTAAAGCTGGCAATACGGAGGTCATGTATGGAACTTTTCAATCCATCAATCAATCAAAGTTGTATTGGCTCGGCCGTGGGACGAACATGGGAGGTTATGCAGCAACTGAGCCTACCCAGAATCATATTGAAAAATACCAAAATACAGACGGAACGACTGTCAATTGGAATTCAACAATCACTACTCCTGCAAACGATCCAACATCCCCATATAAAAAACTTGACCCAAGGTTTCATATTTCTGTGGCCTACAATGGATGTTTGTGGGTGACTACCAATCCCACGTATAGCCTTGAAATTTATGATGGTGTTGATGCAAGTGTTGCCAATGGAAGGAATGGCCCGATATCTGCAAAGACCCAGTTCGCATATTTTACCCGTAAATGGTTGAATGGTTTTGAAGCAAGTGGTATTTGGACGCCGATGAGTCCTTACATGCGTTTGGCTGAAATGTACCTTATTCTTGCCGAAGCATCCAATGAAGCCAATGGGCCAAGTGCTGAGGTATTTTCAGCACTGGATGCAATTCGTACCCGCTCAGGAATGCCAATTGTTTCCAAATCGCTTGATCAGGCAGGCCTGAGAAAATTTATCGAAAACGAGCGCAGCGTTGAACTTTATCTGGAAAACCATCGCTATTTTGATGTGAAGCGACTCATGATTGGCGATGTTTTCAAAGGACCTATATATGACCTGAGGGTCATCAGGCAGAAAAACTCAACATATACCTATACCAAGTATAAGTATCATGACAGGGCATGGTTCCCTCACTGGTATTTGCATCCTTTCCCTTACAATGAGGTGAACAAGGGGTATGGCCTGGTACAAAATCCAGGTTGGTAAGCTAATTCCAGATAATATTCTAAAGAAAGTTAAAATGAAACTACTGTTTAAACAATATTTCAGTGTGCTGTCAGTTGCCACATTAGCGCTACTCAGTGCGGAGTTAAAGGCACAAAAAACACCTGTAAAAGATTCTGTTTTGCAGATCTCTTCAGAACAACAGGTTGTTGCCTATGGTTTGTTATCGAAAAGGGAAGTGACCGGCTCTGTATCATCAATTACCGGAAAAGACATAGAAAAGAACATGGTTTTTTCTCTGGGGAATACCTTGTATGGTAAGGTGCCTGGTATGATTGTTGATCAAAACAGCGGAGAGCCCGGAAATGATCTTCCTGGATTTTCATTGCGGGGTGTCACAACATTTGGTTACGCAAGAGCACCATTGGTGCTTGTTGATGGATTTATCAGGGATTTAAATTCTGTTTCAGTGTTTGACGTTGATAAGATATCTGTTTTGAAAGATGCAGCATCAACCGCCATGTATGGGATTCAAGGTGCCAACGGAGTAATTCTCGTTACAACGAAGGCAGGTGAACCTGGAAAGTCAAAACTAACAGTAGATTTTTCTTCAGGTTTCCAATCACCAACAAGGTTACCACAATTTTATCGTTCTGCTGATTTTACAAAGATGTACAATCAGGCTTTGGCGAATGACAATCTTCCTGCATTGTTTACTGCTGCTGATATTGCTGGTTATACGGATGGGGATAGAAGACTTTATCCTGATGTGGATTGGATCAAGGAAACAATCAAGAACAATGCACCTGTTACTTCTCTAAACATCAGTTCCTCAGGAGGAAATAAAGTTGCCCATTATTATGTTTCCTTGGGGTATTTGAAGAATTCAGGTATTTATAAAAATACCGAACTCAATGATGGTTATAGCACCAATTCATCATTGGACAGATTAAACTTCAGATCAAATATCGACGTGAATATTTTGAACGATCTGACTTTAAAACTCAATCTGGGTGGACAGGTCAATGATCTGAACGCACCCCGCACGGCTACTTCGGATATCTGGAGCAGATTGTATGATTATCCCACCCATCTTTTTCCAGTGTATGCACAAGATGGTTTATTGGGTGGCACATCTGCTTTTCCAGACAATCCATTTGGATACATCAACAACCGTGGTTACAGGGAGACACACAATCGTTTCTTCCAATCCGATCTTGATCTCAAATATGATGCATCTAAATTGATTGATGGTCTAAGCCTTGGTGCCCGCGTTGGGTTTGACAATTATTATACAGTAACGGATGGTTGGTCCAAAACATTTTCAGTTTACCAGACCACCAAAGACCCCATCACTGGCAAACCAGTCATTGGCGCCCCCATTGGCAACAATACCAACCTTGCATACCTTTCTCCCTATGGTGACGCACAAAACAGGAGAGGTACCGCTGAGTTCTATGTAAACTATAGCAAGAAATTCGGGAGCAATCATGCCATAGATTTCATAGCCCTTTATAACCAGACCCGTCAAATCGTTGGCAGGGAAAATCCCTACAACATGCAATCAGTGAATTCGAGGGTGCACTATGGATATAAAAATAAGTTCTATGCAGACCTAACCGCATCTTATGGTGGTACTGAAGCTTTTGCAGAGGGAGAAAGATTTGGCCTGTTCCCCGCCATTTCAGCAGGATATGTTTTGGTAGATGAAAAAACAAAACAAGCTTCAAAAGCAGTTAACTACCTAAAAATCAGGTCATCTGCTGGCATGGTTGGAAGTAGCAATCTTGGAACCCGTTTTGCTTTCAGGGAGTTATATGTTGGAGGATCAGCTTACTATTTTGGTAATACCAATGCTGCCGCCTCAACAGTCACTGAAGGACTGGTTGCCAATCCAGGATTGACTTTTGAACAATCCTATCAGTATGATCTTGGTCTGGATGCTAGGATTTTCAACATCCTCGATCTTTCATTGGTAATGTTCCAACAAGACCGAAAAAATATCCTGACCTCTCAATCAACAACAGTCCCTGCTTTGTTTGGGGCCAGCTTGCCAAGTGTAAACAAAGGAGAGGTGAGGAACAGGGGAATTGAATTGTCTTTGCTCTTTAGCAAGCAATATAAAAATTCCGGATTCTATGCCAGAGTAAACATGAGCTTTATCAAGGATAAGGTGATGGCCATGGCAGAAGAGATTGTTCCAACGGGTAGTGAATATTTTTACAGAACTGGTAGTCCTGTTTTTTATACCTACGGACTTCAGGCGCTTGGATTTTTTGAATCAGACAATGATATCGCCAGCAGTCCCAAACAGATTTTTGGACCAGTACAACCCGGTGATATCAAGTACAAAGACAGGAACAATGATGGTGTAGTGAACAACTATGATATTGGCCCCATCGGCAATGGAAGCATTCCTACCAAAGAGATAGGGCTTGATCTTGGATTCAACCTGGGAGGATTTGATTTTCAGATCATGTTGCAGGCCCAGATGAACAGGAACATCAACCTTGCTAGCTACGGAAATATTTTCTTCCCATTGCGTTCCAATCAGAAGATCTCAACCTTTGTTCAGCAACCTTGGACGCCTGAAACCAAGGCTACAGCCTTGTATCCACGCCTCTCAACCCTTGAGAATGCGAATAACTACCGAACATCCAGTTTTTGGTTGCGCAATGGAGACTTCATAAAGGTACGTTCACTTGAGTTGGGGTATAATTTTTCAAATGCTTTCCTGAAGAAAACAGGAATCGGCATGTCTCGGATTTTTGTAAGAGGCATGAATCTGTTGACGATCGATAAATTCAAATATTCAGATCCAGAGAACATCACTGGTTATCCAACCATGAGATCTGTCAACATGGGCTTCAAGATTCAACTCTAAAATTCAATCAAAATGAAAAATATATCAAAGCTACTTTTGGGACTGTCTATTTTAATTCAGGTGGGCTGCTCTTATCTAGAACCTGAAGCCCTTTCATTGACAACCCGTTTGGATGTCATCACCAATTTCAGTAACCTGACAAGGTTGCGCAACAATATGTTCACTTCATTGCCTGAAGGATACAATTCAAATGGCAATTCATGGCGCGCTTCTGCATCTGATGAAGCAGAGGATGTAAATGAAACGGAGAATATCCAGGATTTCAACACCGGTAACTGGAATATCTATTCAAATCCGGATGACAGTTGGTCAAGAAATTATCAGGGGATTCGTAAAACCTTTGATTTTACTGAAGGAACTGATACGATTACATTTATTGAGTATAAAATTCCAGATCCCGTTACTTATGTAGCAAGGGTCAGTAACATGAAAATGTGGAGGGCAGAAGCTCAATTTCTTCGTGCTTTTTATTATTTCGAGCTCCTGAAGCGCTATGGCGGTGTTCCAATTGTTGACCATAAGATCAGCATTTTCAAGGAGACAGAATACCTGAATACCGTCAAAAGGAATAGTTTCAATGAATGTGTGAATTATATTTCCAGGCTCTGTGATTCTGCAGCCATGAGCCTCCCATTAAAATTGGCTGATGTTGCCAATGCAGATTGGGGAAGGCCAACAGTGGGTGCTGCTCTTGCTTTAAAAGCAAGAACAATGACCTATGCTGCAAGTGATCTCTTCAACAGGCCTGCCAATAACAATCCTTTGGTTGGGTATACCGATAACAATCGGGTAGCCAGATGGAGGGCAGCTGCTTTGGCCAACAAGGCGGTGCTGGACCTGATGCCTCAGGCACCCTATAGTTTTCAGTCCACCTATCCTGCATTGTTCCAATTGAAAACACTGCGCAGCAATGAAGTGATTTTTGAAAAAAGATACCCTGCAAGCAATACTTGGGAGGTACTCAATTATCCTCTTGGATATCAGACGGGAAGGTCAGGTACATGCCCTACACAAAATTTTGTGGATGCACATGAAATGCGTACCGGTATTCCTTTCGACTGGAAAAATCCTGCACATGCGGCCGATCCTTATGCCAACAGGGATCCCAGGTTGTTGATGAATGTTATTGTCAACAATTCTGTTTGGAAGGGAACCAATGTTCAATTGTGGGAAGGCGGCCTGAATGGGAAACCCCTTTTCAGGGCTTCTAAAACAGGCTATTATCTGAAAAAATATGTAGATGAGACACTCAATTTGGCAACAGGGCAGACCAGTGCAAAACAATGGATCTATTTCCGTTTGTCTGAAAACTATTTGAATTACGCTGAAGCAATGAATGAGGCGTTTGGGCCCAATGTTCCAGATACCTTAAAGGTTACTGCACTCCAGGCGATCAATGCAGTGAGGACAAGGGTTGGAGTAGCCATGCCTGCAATCGCCGCTGTAGTGACCAAAGATGAGCTGCGTGCAAAAATTCGCAACGAGAGAATGGTGGAGTTGGCTTTTGAAGACCATCGATTCTGGGATGTCCGTCGTTGGCTGATTGGCGACAATACGCTCGGTGCCATGATCAAGGGCGTAAAGATTACAAGGGAAACCAATGGAACATTTAAGTATGTACCCATTGATTTGGAAAAGCGTGTATTCTCGGAAAAAATGTATTTATATCCAATACCTCAATCTGAGATTGTTAAGTCAAACGGAAATATCATTCAAAATCCAGGTTGGAATTAATTTTATTGTAAATGATTGTTGATAATTCAATTGGTAAACGTGCGCTGACCATCCAACAAACCCATCATGATCTGGTAGTTGTCGGTGGTGGTCTGTCAGGTGTTTGTGCTGCTTTGTCCGCCGCAAGACTGGGTTTGAGCGTTGCCTTGGTACAAGACAGGCCAGTGCTCGGTGGTAACGCTTCAAGTGAAGTGCGTTTGTGGATTTTGGGTGCTACTTCTCACATGGGCAATAACAACCGATGGGCCAGGGAAGGTGGAATCATGGATGAGATCCTGGTGGAAAACATGTATCGAAATCCAGAAGGAAACCCTTTGATTTTTGATACCATCTTGCTTGAAAAAGTAAAACTCGAAAGCAAGATCAGTTTGTTGCTCAATACCGCAGCATTTGAGGTGATCAAAGAAGATGATCAAAAGATTTCATCGATAAAGGCTTTTTGTAGCCAAAACCAGCAAATGTATCATTTGGCCGCACCGCTTTTTGTAGATGCATCTGGTGACGGAATTCTTGGTTTCTTGGCCGGTGCCGCCTTCAGGATGGGAGCAGAATCTGCAGATGAATTTGATGAGAAGTTTGCGCCTTCAAAAGAATATGGCGAACTGCTTGGGCATTCCCTTTATTTTTATTCCAAAAATGTAGGGAAGCCAGTCCGTTATGTTGCTCCTTCTTATGCCTTAAAAGACATCACCAAAATTCCAAGGTTCAGGTCTTTTAATGCAAAAAATTTCGGTTGTAAATTATGGTGGGTTGAATATGGTGGAAGGTTGGATACCATTTCTGAAACTGAAACCATCAAATGGGAATTGTGGAAAGTGATTTACGGCGTTTGGGATCATATCAAAAACTCAGGTAATTTTCCAGAAGCTGAAAATCTTACCCTTGAATGGGTGGGCACCATTCCGGGAAAAAGAGAGAGCCGTAGGTTTGAGGGAGATTATATGTTAAACCAACGCGATATTGTTGAGCAAAGACCTCATCATGATGCTGTGGTATTTGGTGGTTGGAGCATTGACCTGCATCCTGCTGATGGTGTGTTCAGTGAGAAGCCTGGTTGTAATCAATGGCATAGCAAGGGCATCTATCAAATTCCTTACCGTTGCCTTTACAGTAAGAATATCAGCAATCTCTATTTGGCGGGACGCATCATCAGCGCCAGCCATGTTGCTTTCGGATCAACCAGGGTAATGGCTACAAGTGGTTTGATCGGTCAGGTTGTGGGTACTGCTGCATTTATTGCTGCAAAAGAAAAGTTGATGCCAAGGGCACTGCTTCAACATCATCATTTGGAAAGTTTGCAACAGTTGTTGTTAAAAGAAGGTGCATTTATTCCTGGTGTGTCGAAAAAGGAGAATGATCTCACAAAAGATGCAACAGTTTCCTCATCTTCTCATTTAAAATTTTCAGGGTTTTCCGGAGTTGCTGAATACAAGCCAATTCAAACCGCTGTGGCACAAATGATGCCATTGAATGCTGGCGCAATTCCGGCAGTCAGTTTCAAATGCATAGCTGCATCAACCACGCCACTTGAAATACAATTGAGGGTGAGTGATGCTGAAACAAATCATACGCCAGAAATTATCCTGGAACAAAAAACAATCCATCTTATCAAGGGAGAGAACCAGGTTGAATTTTCATTTGATACTGTCATGCCTTACAAGGGTTATGCCTATATCACATTCCTGAAAAATGAATCGGTCTCTCTTCCATACACTGATCAGCGCATCAGTGGTATATTAAGTGTATTCAACTACATCAATCCTGCTGTATCCAACTGGGGAAAGCAGGAGCCCAAAGAAGACATTGGGGTTGATACATTTGAGTTCTGGTGCCCAATGCGCAGGCCTGAAGGACGGAATCTTTGCATTGCCATGGAATTGACTGATGATGTTTTTGGAGTGGAGAATATCAGAAATGGTATTGATCGTCCCGTTTCGCATCCCAATGCATGGGTTGCTGATCTTTCTGATACATCTCCTTCCATAACAATGGCTTGGGATAATAAAAAGGATATAACCTCTTTGGAGATTTGTTTTGACACAGATTTTGATCATCCAATGGAATCAGTATTGATGGGACATCCTGAAAATGTCATGCCTTTTTGTGTAACAAACTTTAGCGTGGAAGATGAAAATGGCAACATCATCTGGAAGGTTGAGGACAATCATCAAACCATCCGGAGATTCAACGCTTCAGAAAAGATGAGTGTCCAACAATTGACCTTCAGATTTGAGCATACATCTGAACTTGTGCCTGCTGCCGTTTTTGCTATTCGCTGCTTTAATGATTAAACCCTTTACATGGTCCAGCTTGATTTTATTGTCCTTGTCATTTTTGCTTTCCTGATTTTTGGGATTGGACTTGCATTCACCCGCATTGGCAGCAAAAGCAGCCAGGCATTTTTTGAAGCTGGTGGTGCCACTCCTTGGTGGATCAATGGATTGTCATTGTTTATCAGTTATTTTTCTGCTGGTACTTTTGTTGTATGGGGCTCTATCGCATACAAATCTGGAATCGTTGCCAATACGATTCAATTGACCATGGCCATCAGTGGTTTGCTGGTTGCCATCTTTATCGCAAGAAAATGGAAAAAAACTGGGGTTAAAACGGCTGCAGAGTATATCGGAAAAAGGTTCAACATCAAAACACAGCAGTTTTATACATACATGGTGTTGCTGTTGAGTCTTTTTACAACTGCGTCTGTACTTTATCCTGTTGGCAAGATGGTTCAGGTGGCTACACCGTACTCGTTGAATACATGCATCATGATCATTGGATTGATCATTGTTCTGTATACAGCTGCTGGAGGCCTATGGGCGGTATTGGTCACAGATGTGGTTCAGTTTGTCATCTTGACCGCCTCTGTGTTGATTGTTATTCCCATTGCATTTGATCAGATTGGTGGTCCTGCTAACCTGGTTACCCAGGCACCTGTTGATTTTTTTAAACCTTTCAATGC
>CAITQQ010000112.1 GCA_903894575.1 uncultured bacterium | reverse complement strand
GGATTGTTTCCATTGGTACTGGGAGGCCTTGCTTGCATGGAATTTTTTCAATCCTTCCAGGTCTGCAGATGCCTTCCCCCAAACTTTTCTATCCATGATTTCAAAGAGCAGGTTTCCATCTTTGAAATCCTTGATCTGTGTGGCATACGCAGGGTTGAACAGTTCCAGCTTTTTCGCGACATAGGCCTCCTTGTTGGCTGCGTTGGCTGTCAATCCATGTTGCCCAATGCTTTTGTTGATGAAGGCTTCGGCCGCAATTGATTTTCTGTCATCCTGGAGGATGAGTTCTCTCAATGCCGGTGCTGCGTTGGAAAGGGACTGCTCTATGGGTTGGTTGGATATTCTTTTGATGATGTGAAAGCCAAGATCTGTTGAAAATACTGCCGCGATTTCTCCATCTTTTTTTAATTGCATCACCTGCTCTTCAAACAATGGATCATATTTGCCAACCTGAATCTCTTCAATCATGCCGCCATTTCTTGCACTGCTCATGTCATTTGAAAATTGCATGGCAAGGGAATCAAAGGAAACACCTGCTATAGCAAGCGCATGAATCGAATCTGCCAACAGCTTTCTTTCCCTCATTTCTTCAGCCGTTGCCTCTTCGGGTCTGGCAATCAAGACCTGTGCAATGGTTGTTTTGCCATGGGCATCTCTTGTATGCATCCTTTGAAAAAAATGAATACCATTGGCAGTTTCAATGGGATCAGAAACTGCGCCGTCCTTCAGTGCATAAATCGCATTTTCAAATAAATGAGGCAGACTGAAAGCAGTGATGTATCCAAGGTAACCCCTTGTCCTGGCCACTTCTGGATCATCTGAGTTGGCGATGATTAATTTTTCGAAATCATCACCGGTCAACAATGCTGCTCGTATGTCAGATGCTTTTTTTCGGGCAAGCTCTTTTTCGGTTTGGGTATAATTGGTATCCGCATTGCTCAACCTGAGTTTGTTGAATGCTATGAAAAGATGTTTGACCGAAACCTCTTTCAGTGAACGTTCATGCCCAGTTGCAATCAGTGCATCAAGGGTTTGCTGGTCGAGCATGTACAATGGCCTGATCTGCTCTTCAAATCCTTTGAGGTCTGCTTTCTGGTTGGGCAAAGTATCCATCTTCAGGTCATAGGCGGCCTGAACCTTCAAACGGAACCGGATGTAGAGATCGCGGTAGTTTTCCAAGGCCGTCAAGCGTTTGCTTGTGTCCGTATTGTTCTTGTTGAAGGATGCCAGGAACTCTTGCTGGCTGACGGGTTTGCCACCATAGGTAAACAGCACCTGTGCCTTCAATGCAATACAAAATGCCATGATGACTGCAAGCGTCAAAAGTATTTTTTTCATTTGCAGTTAGGGTGTCTTTGCTGATTTTTTCTTGAAGTCCATGAAATCATCAACCTGCAGGTAAGTAAGTTTTTTGGCAACAATGTTTTTATCCTTGTCCAGCAGATACATCATTGGGGTTTGGTAGACATCATACAGCTGCCTGTAACCAGGCTGACCAGCCTTGTAGATTTTGTCTTTGGTCTCGTCGGTCTGGTAAACATGGATCCAGCCACTCAGTTTGTGTTCCCTGATATAGTTGAGCCAGTTCTGTTTTCCGCCATCTGTCATGACCCCGACCAGCTTCACACCCGCTTTTCTCCATTTGGCTTGAAAGATAGAATCGACTTTGGGCACTTCTTCCTTGCAATGTCCGCAGGTGGGGTCCCAGAAGCAGACTACGGTGAAGGGAGACTGCAGGGCATACAAAGAGAAGTTTTTGCCGAGGGTATCAATCATGGGAAGCTCTGCAGCCTTTTTACCAATCACATTGGACATCATTGAATATCCCCTGTCAAAAATGAACTTCTTGTATTTCTCATTCATCCAACTGTCTGCCTGGCCGGACAGGTAATATTTCTCAAAAAGATGCACAAACACCGCATCCTGCCCCATGAATTTGGGATTCACGTATTTGTCTGTAAGGCTGGACAATACAAATTTGAACATCTCTTCACTGGGTTTTGCAGCTGCAAGCATCTTGTCTGCGTATTTGGCCAGTGAATCGGGTGCCTGTGGCAGGATCTCGTCATAATATTTGTCGAACCTGCCCTGCAAAACAGGGGTTCTCACCAGGCGGTCATCCGAAAGGCTGATGCCGTCCCAATAGTGGTCCTTGTAGTAATTGTAGGCAAAAAGGCTATCGTATTTTCCTCCAGGATGTTGTGTTGCGGGTGGTACCTCAGGATCTTTCAGCAAGTTGAAAATGGAACTCAACAGGTGCTTGGGATTTTTTTGCTGAAGACCATCGCGGTACTGTTGCATGTCGAGGCTCAATTGCTTGATCTGTGCCTGTGCTGCTTTTGTTTCAGGATCCTCTGCTGCTCCTCCAGCCTTGGCCCTTAGGGCAGCCACCTGCGTGCCGATGTCAAAGGATTTTTTCTGGTAATCGGCAAAAATGGTATTGTCTGGAGAACCTTCAAAGCGCAATCCTTTCACAATATTGGCTGTGTCTGCAAACACACTGAATTTTTGTTGCTGGTCGAGCATGCACTCAATCCATCCATTCTTTTCAGGGAACACAATCATATAGACGCCGCCCTGCAATTTCTTTGCACCAGAAAAAATAGCCTGACCATTGGCGCCAATCTTTGCCGAATCAATCAGGTACTGCTTGCTCCCAAAATGGTAGGCCAGGAACAGGTATCCCTTGTTAAAAGGTTTGATAGAGGCTTTTATTTCGTAAGCGTTTTGTGCTTGGGCAAATTGGTTGAACAGCAAGGAGAAGAGCAGGATCGGAAGAATGCGCATCTGTGAAAGTTTGGGTAAAATTATTCAATAACAGGGAAATACAATGTTAAAAGGAGAACTAAGTACAGTCAGCTTGGGGAGGCATTTTAAATTGTAGATTTGCAACTCAAGCTGGAACATGAGAAAGAAGAAATTGGTATTGGAGCATTTGCAGGTCAGTGGTTATGCCGCGGGAGGAAAATCCATTGCCAAATTGGAGGGCAAAGTGGTTTTCATTGAAGGTGCTGTGCCGGGAGATGTTGTTGATGTTCGCCTTAGCAAGAACAAGAAAGATTGGGCTGAGGGGAAGGCCATCCGGTTTCGGTCCTATTCTTCCGAGCGAACAACTCCCTTTTGTAAACATTTTGGGGTCTGTGGAGGATGCAAGTGGCAGATGTTGCCTTATGAAAAGCAACTCGAGTATAAGTTTCAGGAAGTGGAACAGCAGATGAAGCGGATTGGTAAGATCAACATCCCGGAAATGCAGCCCATTGCTGGCGCCAGTGAAACGCAGTACTACAGGAACAAACTTGAATTCACTTTCAGCTCCAAAAAATACTTTACTGAAGAGGAAATTGCCACATTGGACATGCCTGAAGAAGGGCCTCGCGGTCTTCCTTCCATCCCTGCACTAGGTTTTCATGTGCCTGGCTCCTTTGACAAGGTGATTGATATTGATGAATGTTTTCTGCAGGCAGCACCCAGCAATGCCATCCGCAATGGCATCAGGGCCTATGCCCTGCAAAAGGGGTACAGCTTCTATGATATCCGCAACCATACAGGTTTGCTCAGGAACCTTCTGGTCAGGTTGTGTACCACTGGAGACCTGATGGTCAATCTTGTTTTTGGCGAAGAGGATTTAAAGGCAATCGAGGACATGATGGGGTTCATCAAAAAGGAGTTTCCTTCCATCACGTCGCTTTATTATACCGTGAACCGCAAATTCAATGATAGCCTGGGAGACCAGCATCCAATTCTTTATCATGGCAATGCCTTTGCGATTGAACAGTTGGGAGGATTGAAGTTCAAGGTGGGTCCAAAATCGTTTTTCCAAACCAATTCAACGCAGGCTGAGCAGCTGTATCAGATCACCAAAGATTTTGCTGAGCTCAAAGGAACTGAAATTGTATACGACCTTTATTGTGGTACAGGGAGCATTGGTATTTTTGTCAGTGACAAGGCAGCCAAAGTGATAGGTGTGGAGGTCATCAGTGAAGCGATTGATGATGCACATGAAAATGCTGCGATGAATGGCATTGACAATACCCTGTTTTATGCCGGGGATGTGGCGGACATCTGCAATAATGCCTTCTTTGAAACACATGGCAGGCCTGATGTAATCATCACTGATCCTCCCAGGGCGGGCATGCATGAAAAGCTTGTTCAGCAGATCCTGGCCATGGAAGCTCCATTGGTGGTCTATGTGAGCTGTAATCCTGCCACACAGGCAAGAGACCTGCAATTGCTGGCGGAAAAGTATGAGGTGACGGCGATCAGGCCTGTGGACATGTTTCCCCATACCCATCACATTGAGAATGTTGTGCAATTGAAGCTGAGGCAAGATGCCCCAGGTTCGTTAAATTTGTAATATAAAGCAGCATATGCAAACAGAAATCAGACCGGGCAGGTTTCAGGTGCTTCCCGTAGTCATCAAAAACCTCATCATCATCAATGCCTTGGTTTGGCTCGCGCAAATCACCATTGGCACTGACCTTTTATCAATAGAAAATCTTTTTGCACTGCATCATTTCAGCTCTGTGCATTATCATTTCTGGCAGTTCATTACCTACATGTTTCTGCATTCCTCGGATTCTTTCTTTCACATCCTGTTCAACATGTTTGCCTTGTGGATGTTTGGTTCTACCTTGGAAAACCTCTGGGGGCCTGCGAAGTTTTTGGCCTTCTATCTGGTTTGCGGACTTGGTGCAGGACTCACCCAGGCCATTGCATTGACCTATGATATCTCTCAATACAATGCCATGTTTGAAGCAGGTCAGCTGGGCGCTGCTGAACTATTTGCATTGGCAAATGTTCCTACATTGGGAGCTTCCGGTGCAGTGATGGGCATTTTTGCTGCCTTCGCCTATACCTTTCCCAACAGCCAAATGATTATTCTGCCAATTCCCTTTCCCATCAAAGCGAAATGGGCATTGCTTGGTCTGGGTGTCTTGGATGTATTGGGTGGCATATCCAGCGAGTCTACAGGAATAGCGCATTTTGCACACCTGGGAGGGGCAGCAGTGGGCATCATCATTGTGATGATCTGGAACAAGCGAAACAGGAGAGATTTTTATTGACATAAAAACAAGCGGCATGGGATACAGGGACAATACGGGATCAGGCCGTTCAAATCTGTTCAACACAGCAAACCCTTTGGTGATGCTGGTTGTACTGCAAATTACTTTTTTCATTCTGATGAATTTCCTGAAAAGCATTTATGTCTTTTCCAGGATTCCGGAGGAACAATTTTACCGCAACATTTACCATTGGTTTGTGATGCCTGCCGACCCCATGCAGTTCATTACAAGACCCTGGACTTTGATTACCATGCAGTTTACGGAAGTCAAGGTCATCCTGATCATCAGCAACCTCATTTGGTTATGGACATTTGGATACCTTATCCAAGACTTGATAGGCAACGATAAGATCATTCCCATTTACATCTACAGTGCCACCATATCCGGTATTGCATTTCTGGCAGCGGCCAATATTTTTTATCCAGGCGCAACGCAATCCATATTTTTCAGTGGGGCTGTGTCTGGAATCCTTGGATTGGCTGTGGCGGCAACAACCGTTTCACCGCAATACCGGTTCTTCCCGATGATTGGCGGAGGCATTCCATTGTGGATCATTGCATTGATTTATGTGTTGCTGAACCTCTCTTCCGCATTTGCCAATCCTGTTTTATTATTGCCTGTGGCTGCGGCAGGCTTGACAGGGTTTGTATACATCCGTATGTTGCAGAAAGGAAATGATCCTGGGGAATGGATGAACGCATTTTTTTCCTGGGTAGGCGCATGGTTTACCCCAAGAAAAGACAAAGGATATTCTACAAAGCAATCTTCCTTTTATCATCAGGGTAGCAAAGCTCCATTTGTCAAAAGGCCCAATATTACACAAGAAAGGGTTGATACTATTCTTGATAAGATCAACCAGAAGGGATATGATCAACTGACCGAAGAGGAGAAAAAAATATTAAAGGAAGCCAGCAAGAAAGACCTATAAAATAGCCGATGGGTAATTTTTTAAAATCCGTTTCTGTTGGTGCAATGATGCTCTTCAACATTATTGTTGCTGCATTGTTCCTGGCTTGTAGTTTTGCACCTTTTTTGCATCCAAAGACCTGGTGGTTCACAGGATTTTCGGGTCTGTTCTTTCCCTTTCTTTTTGTGCTGCTGCTGTTCTTCCTTTTGTTTTGGATTTTTGTTCGCATCAAGTGGGCTTTGTTTCCGTTGCTGGTGATGTTGGCTGGTTCTTCAGCAGTTGTCAAACATGTCTCTTTCAAAGGAGGTGATGATTTTTCGGAGAAAAAACTCCCTGGTGCCCTCAGGTTCATGAGCTGGAACCTCCGTCATTTCATTCCTTTTGATGAAAGCATGTTCAAGCCTGATCAAGACAAGCACCTGCAACTGATCTTTGACCAGGTAAAAAAATACCAGCCTGATGTCATCTGCTTTCAGGAGTTTGTGTCCATGCCCGGAGAGGGCAACAAGGATCCGATGCATTATCTCGAGCATGTGCTTGATTATAAGTATCATCAATTTGCAGGGGAGGATATTTTTGATACAAAGCAATACAGTGGCATTGCGATATTTTCAAAATTTCCCATTGCAGGAGGCAACGTTATTCCATTTCCTGCTTCAACAGATGCCAATGCCGAAAACACTGTTTTTGCTGATGTTGTACATGGCGAAGACACCATTCGTGTTTATGCAGTTCATCTGCAATCTTTTGGATTTGGTGCCAGGGAATACAGGGTCATTGATGATGTCAATGCAAAAAATGACAGCAGTGTCATCCAGTCCAAACAGCTGATCAAAAAAATGCGCAATACTTTTTATTGGCATGGCATGCAATCTGATTTTATTGTGAATGAAATGGCAGCTTCTCCATTTCCAACATTTGTGATGGGCGACCTGAATGATGTGCCAGGATCCTACACCTATTCAGTGATGCGTGGAGACAGGCAGGATGCCTTCCTTGAGAAAGGCTATGGTTTAGGAGCAACCTTCACAAGTTCCTCCTCTTTCATGCTCCAATTATTGCCCACTTTGCGGATTGATTATATTTTTCATCCCCAGCAGTATGAGGCCCTGCAGTTTACCCAGGGCGGAAAAAGGCTCTCTGATCACTCATTTCTTGTCGCTGATATCAGAAAAAAATAGGCTTATCCTGGGTTCGAACAGTGTTCTGCCTTTCAATCTTTATCTTTGCCCTTACAATATTATTTATGTCTTCATTGCAGTTTTATAATTCACTCACCAGACAGAAAGAAGTCTTCAGTTCACTGACACCTGGAAGGGTTGGTATGTATGTTTGCGGCCCAACCGTCAGTGGAGAAAGCCATCTTGGGCACGCGAGGCCATTCATCACTTTTGATATAGTCTATCGCTACCTGCGCCATCTTGGCTACCAGGTGAGGTATGTACGCAATATCACAGATGCTGGGCATTTTGAAGAAGAGGGAAGGGAGAGCGAAGACAAGATCTCTAAAAAGGCTATCCTTGAAAAACTGGAGCCCATGGAGCTGGTGCAGAAATACACCAATCTTTTCCATTGGGCGATGAGGGAATTCAACAATGTTGAGCCCAGCATAGAGCCCACTGCAACAGGTCATATTGTGGAGCAGATCGTCATGATCCAGAGGATCATTGCAGATGGCTATGCCTATGAAGCCAACGGGTCTGTCTATTTTGATGTAGAAAAATACCACAAGGATTTCAGTGCAAAAGGAATGCAGTATGGCATCCTGAGTGGTCGGGTATTGGATGATCAACTCGAAACCACCCGTGAACTGGAATCGCAGGAGGAGAAACGCAACAAGTCAGACTTTGCCTTGTGGAAGCATGCCGCACCAGAACACATCATGCGTTGGCAGAGCCCGTGGGGAGAGGGTTTCCCGGGATGGCATATCGAGTGTTCTGCCATGAGCAACAAATATTTGGGTGCTGAATTTGATATACATGGTGGAGGAATGGATCTTCAGTTTCCACACCACGAATGTGAAATTGCACAGAGTGCAGTCTGCAACCACCAGATCCCTGCGAAGTTTTGGTTGCACAATAACATGATCACCATCAACGGCAGAAAGATGGGCAAAAGCTATAACAATGTGATCAAGCTCAGCGAACTGTTCAGCGGAACACATGAGATCCTGACACAGGGCTATTCTCCCATGACTGTTCGTTTTTTCATTCTCCAGACGCATTACAGGAGCACGCTGGATTTCAGCAATGAAGCCCTTCAAGCCGCAGAGAAAGGCCTGAGAAGGATCTGGGAAGCCTTCACACAATTGAACAAGTTTGTCATTGCAGAGAACAATATCAGTGCCGGAGATCCTGATCTTGAGCAAAAATGTTTTGAGGTGCTCAACGCCCTGGATGAGGACATGAACGACGACCTCAATACGGCAAAAGTATTGGCAGGTCTGTTTGAATTGGTCCCGGTCATCAATTCCATCAAAGATGGTTTGATCAAGAGCAATGCCCTTACCACAGCCACCATGCAAATGATGAAAGAGAAGTTCAATACTTTTCTGGTGGATATTTTTGGATTGAGGGATGAGAAAAAGCATGATGATCAGAAGCTTGGCGCTGTGCTCCAATTGATTGCAGAGATCAGAAAAGATGCAAGGGCCAAAAAAGACTATGCTACTTCAGACAAGATCCGCAACCAGTTGCTGGAGGCAGGTATACAGCTCAAAGACGAAAAAGACGGCGGGCTGAGTTGGGAGCTGGTATAGACCCGCGTTATTTTTTGATGGACTGGACAATGCTTGCAATCCCTTCATGTGCGGCCAACCGTTTGTTCATTCTGGCCAGTGACTGATCAGAGATAGACCAGTTCATGGGATAATCATCCTCTTCACCTTTTTTGTACAGGTTGATGGATGTGTACG
>CAITQQ010000111.1 GCA_903894575.1 uncultured bacterium | reverse complement strand
TCAGTTGTTTGAAGAACTCAAAGCATATGCTTGGCAGTCCCTTCCCATCAAATTGGGGGATACCAGGATAGGAACAGCATTTCCCTCCCTGAACAGGGCAGACAGCTATCTTTTCAGCTTGGTCATTATCAACAGTCCTTCTTTTGATGTAGACAAAGCCATTCGTGCCTGGTATGCACTCATGACCTATTTTCTTATTTTAGACGACCTGGCAGATATTCGCGAGGATCTCCTGAACGGTGAGGAAAATGTTTTGATTGATGCCGGACTCAATGATGCAGGTGCAGATAAAATAACGGAGATGATTGACGAAAGTATCGCCACCATGAACCTTGTCAATCCTGTGATGGCCAACAGGATTGAACATAAAAAAAGCCTGATCAACCTGCATGAAATCATCAGGTCAATCAGGCATTCTGCCAAGGGCTGACGTGGGCTTCCTAATTAAAATGGAAGATCATCCGATTCAGCTCCGCCAGCACCTGTCGCATCAGCTCCACCTGACTCGCCTCTTGAACTCCCCAACAGTTGCACATTCAAAACACGAAGTGTCAGTGAGGTGCCTGTTGTACCATCGTTCTTGGTATAACTCCTCACTTCTGGTGACCCCTCTGCGTAAACAAGTTGTCCCTTTTTCAGATAGGGTGCAACAGCAGTCCTTTCTGTCCAGTAGGCACAATCCACCCAAGTGGTCCTCTCTACTGGATTTCCTGCATTGTCCTTGTACTTTTCGCTGTGGGCCACACTGAAGTTGATCACGTTTTTCCCATTCACGACATTCGTAGTGCAATCCTTGCCCAAATGTCCAATTACCTGTAGTTTTATCATACTGATTGATTTTGTTGAAACAAAGTTCTACCAAAGTAAAGGCAAAAGGAGGTGTAAAACACAGCAATTAAGGGAGAGTTTTCCACCATTTTCATGATGTTTTACCGCTTTTTTCTTCAAGATATTGTTGAAGCGCTTCTGAAAATTCACAGTAATTTTATCGCATGGAAAAAATGGTTGACTATACAACACTCATTGACCTCGTTGAACAGGTATTCAGGGCCATGGGGTGTCCTCCAGACCAGGCAAAAACTGGTGCAATGGCACTTGTGTCAGCAGACCTTCGTGGAATAGATTCGCATGGTGTGGCAAGATTGTCGGGTTATGTCAGGTTATGGGAAGCGAAAAGGGTCAATGCGACCCCGAATATCACCATCGTCCATGAAACACCTTCAACTGCAGTGATGGATGGAGACCAGGGACTGGGGCTTGTCGTTGCTCCGGAAGCCATGGATCTAGCCATCAACAAAGCATCACAAGTCGGTACGGGCTGGGTGAGTGTAAGCAACAGCAATCATTTTGGCATCGCCGCATTCCATGCGATGCGGGCCCTGGAAAAAGACATGATTGGCATCGTGATGACCAATGCCAGTGCCCTTGTGGCACCTACTTTTTCCAGTGAAAGGATGTTGGGAACCAATCCAATTTGTGTAGCGGTGCCTTCGGGAGTTGAGCCACCGTTTATTGCAGACATGGCCACCACCACAGCTGCCAACGGGAAACTCGAGATATTGCAGCGGAAGCAATTGGAGGCGCCTCTTGGCTGGATACAGGATGCAGAAGGCAATCAGGTTACCGATGCACATGCATTGAAAAATGGAGGAGCTTTACTACCCCTGGGGGGCAACAGGGAACAGGGCAGCCATAAAGGGTATGCCCTTGGTTCCATCGTGGATATTTTTTCAGCGGTGTTGAGCGGGGCTAATTTTGGCCCTTGGGTGCCACCATTTCCTGCATATGTGCCCATGCCAGAAAATCAACCAGGAAAAGGCATTGGTCATTTTTTTGGGGCGATGAGGATTGATGCCTTCAGAAAATCAGAGGATTTTAAACGGGATATGGACCTTTGGATCCGTCGGTTCCGTGATGCCAAGCCCATTGATGCAAATCAGCCTGTATTGATTCCAGGTGATCCTGAGCGGGCCATGGAAAAAAACCGTCGCATCCATGGCATCCCACTGCTTGAAGTAGTTTGGAATGACATTTCATCGATTGCTGAAAAATTCAATATCAAGTTTTAACTTCGCGCACACTCAATCTAACAAGCATGAAAATAATGAAGTTCGGAGGAACCTCCGTTGGAAAGCCGGAAAGAATGTTTCAGGTAAGGGACTTGATCACCCGTGACAATGAACCCAAAATTGTTGTCTTGAGTGCATTGAGTGGAACAACCAATGCCTTGGTTTCCATTGGTGATGCTTTGGCAGCAGGGGATAAGGAAAAAGCCAAAAATGCCATCGACGCGCTTCATGCCCATTATGGCGTTTTCATCAATGCATTGCTTGAAAATGATGCCATAAAGCAAAAGGCTGTAGCCAGCATCAATGAGCATTTTGAATTCCTCAATATCATTTTGAAAATTTCTTTCAACGAGGCACTCAACAAGGATATCCTAGCCCAGGGAGAATTGATGAGTACCAAGTTGTTTTCTTATTATCTGGAAGAAAAGGGTCAGGACCATGTTCTGCTTCCAGCCCTTGATTTCATGGCCATTGATGCCAATGATGAGCCGCAGGTGCTTGCGATCAGGTCAAAACTGCTGAAGGCATTGGAGAGCCATTCCGGGAAGCCTATTTTCATCACCCAGGGATACATTTGCAGGAATGCAAAGGGTGAAGTAGATAACCTGAAACGTGGGGGCAGTGACTATTCTGCTTCCTTGATTGCTGCTGCAGTTACTGCCTCAGTTTGTGAAATCTGGACGGATATTGATGGCATGCACAACAACGACCCCAGGGTGGTTGGCACCACTCGTCCGATTGAACAATTGAGCTTTGATGAGGCTGCTGAATTGGCTTATTTTGGGGCTAAAATCCT
>CAITQQ010000110.1 GCA_903894575.1 uncultured bacterium | reverse complement strand
CTGTGTTTGCTGCAATCTCTGAAAACTTTTTCTCCAGCACAAAAGACCCTGCAGGCAGCTGGAACAGGGCACCGAAACGAATGGGGGCCGGGTTTCCATTGACTCCAAAGCTATCCTTACTCAAAACCTTGACCACCAAAGACAAGCCGTTGGATGAATCGGCTATGCTCAATATATTGAGTTGAACTGGGCTTGCACTGTTGTGCACGAGGGTATTCCGCATGCTTCCCTTGTAATAATATCTTTGTTGCAATGCTGCATTGCGGACCACCATGCGGGCCATGGCGGTGGATTTCACCAGCTCCATTTGGTCGTCCATGGAACGGGAGTTCACAGAAGTGGCCACCACATCACCAATCAATTGATTACCCCCACCAGTTCCGGAATTCAATCCTGAAGGCCTGTCCTGCTTGATCAATACCTTACCTGAGGCAGAATAAATCGGATTGATATAGCGCAGCCTTGTATAGGCAATGCCCAATGCAATGCTTACCGTCACGACTATCCATGGAATCAGGTAAATGTATTTGAGCAGGAATTCCCTGGTGCTGAAATCATTCTTGTTGCCACGTTGGCCTATTTGGAATGAATCGTCGGTGTTGTTGTAATTCGACATTGCTTAGATTGATTTATGTGGCCGGATCAACGAAATAGGTTGATCAGAAATGCTACTCCAGACATCAGGCTCAGGCCAAGAGTAATGTTCTGCACCCATGCTTGGTTTTGGGTATTTATTTTGCCTTTGCGCATATCAACAAACACGATATCGTTCTGCTGAAGGTAATAGTAGGGTGAGTTGAACACATCTGGCTTGGTAACATCTATACGGGCAAAAACCCTTTTACCGTCTTTTTCCCTGATGATGAGCACATTTTCGCGCTTACCGAAAAATGTCATGTCTCCTGCAAGGGTCAATGCTTCAAAAATATTGGTATTCTCCCTGACCAGCGGATACACGCCAGGCGATCCTACATCCCCAAAAACCGTGATCTTGAGGTTGAGGAAACGGATCACATAATAGGGATTGATAAGGAGTTTATCTTTGAGTTTACTGTCGAGGAGGCTTTTCATGCCATCCCTGGTAAGGCCTTCCACATTCAGTTTCCCAATTTGCGGAAAAAAGATATTGCCTTCTTGGTCTACTTCGTAGACATTGCCTGCTGCCGAAACATTGCCCGCACCTTGTGCTGAGGCACTCATGCCTGCACCTGCAGATGTTGGGATCGATCCGGAATTGAACAATGCACTGGCTGCAGCATTATCGCTGAATACGGCTATGCTGATCTGATCGCCTTTCTGGATGCGTTGTTCTGGCACCTTGAACTGGCTGTACTTTGTGGAATCGATATCTCCTTGAAGATATTGCAGTTGCTTGTAAGTAGTGCAGGAGCTCAGGTAGGCAAGGAGAATTGTAGGCATAAGAAGCCTAAACAGAAACTTTCTAGTCATTGTAAATTTAATTGTGCAAATGTTTTGCGCGCGGGGGCAAATGTTTTGTGCGCGGGTTGCTATTTTACCTTTCGAGTTGTTGTCTTTTAAATGACAATATTTGACCCCTATATTTTGCTCACCGTCTTCTTGTCAAACTTCGCGGTGAGAATAAATCCGAGACTATCGATACGTACCTCGACGGTATTGTTGCCCAATACACGCG
>CAITQQ010000109.1 GCA_903894575.1 uncultured bacterium | reverse complement strand
GCAAGGATTGTGACTTTAGTCCGTCATCAAAAGGAATCCAGTAATTTTTCCATCCTGATGCCCCTTGATCCCTTGATCAATAGGAGTGCATCGGCGGGAGGATTGCTTCTGATCCATTCCGCTGCCATGGCTGCATCTTTGCAATAGGTAAAGGGGTGTTCGACAAAGGCAAAGTCTCCACCAACAAGTACTACCTGCTTTATACCTGTTTTGATGATCATTTCAACAAGCGATTGGTGTTCTTTGATCGAATCTGCACCCAACTCCATCATGCCACCGAGGAACATGTATTTGTTATCGGACTGTTGATGACTGAAGTTTTCTATGGCCACCTGCATGCTGCTGGGGTTTGCATTGTAAGCATCCAGAATGATGGTATTGTTTCCTTTTTTGATCAGTTGTGATCTTGCATTGTCCGGTACATAGGCCTCTATGGCATGTTTGATGGATTCAAAAGCGATGCCGAAATAATCTCCCACGCAAATGGCGGCTTCTATGTTGGGCTTGTTGTATGCGCCCACCAGCTGGGTGAAAATTTGCTGTGTTCCCCATTTTTCACTTTTGATTTCAAGTGCCAACAATGGCTCGCTTTGGAATACATCAGCCTCGAATGAGTTACCGGTCCCGCCATAGAAAATCTTGTTGTTGATGGCGGATGACATGTCGATGAGGTAATCCAATCCAGCATTGATAAAAGCGGTGCCTTTGTTCAGGGCCAGAAAATCAAACAGCTCACCTTTTCCTTTTCTGATGCCTTCAACGCCGCCAAATCCTTCCAGATGGGCCTTTCCGCAGTTGTTGATGATCCCATGTGTGGGCAAAGCGATCTTGCAATAGCTTTCAATTTCTTTTTGATGGTTGGCCCCCATTTCAATGATGGCCATGGCAGCATCGTCTTTGATGGACAGGATGGTCAGCGGTACACCGATATGGTTGTTGAGGTTTCCCTTGGTGGTATAGGTCGTATACGTGCTTGACAAGACGGCATGAAGCAACTCTTTGGTGGTTGTTTTTCCGTTGCTTCCTGTGATGGCAATGAAAGGAATCTTGAATTGCTTGCGGTGGTGCAAGGCCAGGGCCTGAAGGGTTTCCAGCACATTGTCCACCAGAAAGATATTGTCTCCTTCTATCCCAATGGGCTCGTCAATGACGACCCCCGCAGCGCCCATTTCCAGGGCTTGGAGAGCAAATAAATTTCCATTGAAACTTGGTCCCTTCAATGCAAAAAACAATTCATTGGGGGCAAGTGCACGCGTATCCGTTTGAACCTTGGGATACTGCTTGTAAAGGGCATATAAGCGATCCATCTGCATGCTGCAAAGATACACTACATTAGAGACCTGCCACAATGAAAAAGCCCTCGCTAGGAGGGCCTTTTCAATAATACGTTGCTATTTATTTTTTCCTTGTGTTCTGCCTGCGGTTGCTGAACTGGTTTCCGTTTTTGAAACCATTTCCTTCCTGGCTGCCAAAGCGATCCATGGCACACCTGAAACCGATGGTGGAAGTGGCCTGGTCTTCTTCCAGATGCCTGCGCGTTCCGGGGCTCAGCCAATAGGCCCTATCATCCCAGCTTCCACCTTTGAAAACCCTTGATTTGTCACTCACCAGTGTAGTGGTGCCATATCCGTAGTTTACCATGGACAGCGAGTCACCATCCAGATAGTTGATCACGTTTCCTTTTTGGTAGTTTCTCCTGGTCCTGGCCTCTTCATCTGTAACCACAACAGTTTTTACCCTGCCGATGCTGTCACGCTGAAATTCGCCATTGGCATCCTTTTCATTTTTGGTGAAAACATTACCACGGTAAGGATTGAAATCATCAACATCCTTGCTCGACATTGGCCTGTATACATCAGAAACCCACTCGTTCACGTTACCAGACATGTTGTACAATCCAAATCCGTTGGGGTAGAAGGCATCAATTGGTCCAGGGATGGCAGAGTTATCATTGAGTCCACCTGCAATACCCATATAGTCACCATTGCCACGCTTGAAGTTGGCCATGTATTTACCTTGCCATGAACCATAACGGTTATCACGCATGCCATTCACATTGTGAGACCATGAATAAACTTGCTTGTTCATGATCAACTCTTCTCCACGCTTTCCTTCTTTGGTTTTTACATTTGGGTTTTGGTTGATATAACCCAAAGCGGCATATTCCCATTCTGCTTCGGTGGGGAGCCTGTATTCAGGCAAAAGAATTCCATCTTCAATTTTTACATAATTCCTTGGCCTTCCATTTTCGTCCATCAAAGGAGATTTCTTGGATTTGGCGGCCTGGGTTGTATAGAGTCCAAGCAAGTATGATTTTGTGGTAAAGTTCTCTTCTCCCTGTCCTTGAATGGTTTTCAATTGGTTCGGGTTGGCAAGTCCTTTTTGAACCAGTACCAACTCATTCACCCTGCTTCCTCTCCAGATACAAAAATCATTGGCCTGTCTCCAGGATACACCAACCACGGGGTAGTTGTTGTAAGAAGGATGCCTGAAATAGTAATCGATCAATGGCTCGTTGGCCGCCAATTCACTCCTCCATACAAGGGTGTCAGGCTTTGCACCTGTTACCACTTTTTCAAATTGTGGATCATCAAAAGTCCTTTCGATCCAGTTCAGGTATTCCCTGTAATGGATGTTGGCTACTTCTGATTTATCAATGTAAAATGATGATACGGTTACTCTTCTGGGTACGTTGTTCCAATCTCCCATAACATCCTCATCGGCAGCACCCATGGTAAATGTACCACCTTGTACAAAAACAAGACCAGGGCCAGTGCCTTGTTCTTTTACAGGAGACTTGAAAAAGCCGCCCATGTTTTTGTCATTGTAATTCCAGCCGGTAACGCCCGATTTGTCAAATTTTTTCTTGGCAAACGGAAGGCCGCCCTTACAGGCACTGAACAGGACAACAACTGCAGACAAGTACAAAAAATTTCTCATGCCGTACACTTTTTTATTTTATCGATTCACTTAACGGGTAACTCCGGAAAATATTGTCCGGTTTGCCACGGAGATGATGACAAATGTAAGTGTTAAATTAAATCAATTCAATGGATTACGTCAATAATTATGTTTAGTAAATGCTAAATTTGTTTACAGGCCATGATGAAGAGACGGTTTACCCTGATTGCCCTTTTCGGGATGGTCCTTTTTGCAGAGGGACAAAGGCGATACGCGGCAGCATCAGTCCTATCCACCGGTTCTTGGACCAAAGTCGCGGTTGATCATCAAGGAACGTACAAGATCTCAGCAAGTTTTTTGAAGACCGCAGGCCTTGCTGGCTCCATCCCATCTGCCAATATCAGGATTTTCGGTACCGGGGGAGGGGTTTTGCCCGAATCCAATCAGCAGGCAATTGTCGACGATTTGCCTGAGGTGGCCATTGAAATGAATGATGGTGGGGATGGGATCTTTGACGTGAATGATTTTTTCTTTTTTTACGCTTCTGGCCCTGATCAATGGGTTTTAAATGCAACAACGAGGGAATTTGAGTACAGGAAAAATCCATACAGTGACCGATCTTTTTACTATATCAATATTGGGAATACCCCCGGAAAGCG
>CAITQQ010000108.1 GCA_903894575.1 uncultured bacterium | reverse complement strand
CAATTGGCATGATGCCTGGTATGGCGTAACCAGGGATTTTTCAGATCAATATCTGGGCAATTCGGTTTGGGCTTTCGATAAAAACAAGATGCTCTTTGGTGCAGCCAACCCCACCGTTCAACGCCTGAGATTGACTGATCCCGACAACAAGTTCAATGCCTTGGTGCCTGTAACACTTACAGGAAACAATGCCGCCCCTTCCGGTACACCAGGATTGTTTTTATATTACAATGATGATGTCTTGACCGCTTCGCCATCCGATGCAGACAGCATTGGCCTGATCAGTTTCAAGGTTGATTTTATTGACCCCGCAAAATCAATTGTCAAAACAGAAAAGAATTTTGCTGTCGCTGCATTCAACAGCATCGTTTGCAGCAACAGGAATTGTGCCACTTCACCCGGACCTCAGGGCTATGATGTGGTCAGCAACCGGATCATGCACAAACCTGGTTTCAGGAATTTTGGCACCCATCAATCCATTGTGGCCAACCATACGGTTGATGTGAATGGCAATGGTCTTTCTGGCATCAGGTGGTATGAGTTGCGCAATACAAGCGGATGGAATCTCTATCAACAAGGCAGCTATGCACCTCAGGCCCTGTCTGCCTATAACCCCAACAATTTGCGCCACAGGTTCATGGGGTCCATCATGCAAAATGGAAAAGGACAAACAGCATTGGCCTATAATTTCAGCAGCAAAAACGATTTTGCATCCATCGCTTTTACCGGCAGGAACCAGTTTGATCCATTGAACCAGATGGCTTTTGAAGAGACCATCATCAAAAAAGGTACTGGTTATGGCACGAGTGCCAACAGGTGGGGAGATTACAACGACATGGTGCCAGACCCTTCCAATGATTCCGTTTTTTGGTTTACCGGGATGATTGGAAACACTGCCAATACTTGGAGCACTTCACTGTCTTCATTCTACTTGAGAAACAATCCCCAAACGGATGCCAAGCTTTCCGGCATTGTTTATCCGAATGCTTGTGACCCCATTTGTACTAACAATATTCAACCCAAAATCTCCATCAGAAACAATGGAACCGCAGTACTACAATCATTGAGGATCAGTGTTTTGCTCAATGATATCAAAGTCAATGAAGAATTGTGGTCAGGCAATCTGGCGTACACTGAGGAAGCCATGCTAACACTCAAAACCTTGACAATCCCTGCAGGAAAATCTGCATTAAAAATCATGCTTGACCTGCCCAATGCCAGGGCAGATGAAATGCCGGGCAATGATACCGCCAGCATACCCATTGAACTACAATCTGTTCAAGCAATGCCCGTTGTAGAAACAGCAGAATCGGGTAACATGCCCCCCGTTGGATGGACCTTTCAGAGCAATGGAAGCAGTACACTGGGCTGGAAAAATACTAACAAGGCATCCTACGAAGGCAGCAGATCCTTTGTTTTTGACAATTTCAACAACGATGAAAAAGGGAAAACAGCATACCTGCTGAGTCAGAGAATCAATGCCAGCATCTATGATTCAATATCGATGGAATTCATGCTGGCAGCTGCTTTGTATGATGCCATCAATCTTGATACGCTGGAAATCATGGTCAGTCCTGATTGCGGAAAATCATTCAATTCTGTTTACAAAAAATGGGGAACTGCGCTGAGCACCAAAGCAGGATTTACAGCCACTGAATTCATTCCTGTCAAAAGCGATTGGAAAAAAGAATCCATTGATCTGAGCAGATTCAAAGGCAATGATATTCAAATCAGGATTAGAGGAACAAACCAATATGGAAACAATATCTATCTGGACAACATCAATATCAGTGGTTTCAATTTTCCATCGGCAGATGTAAGACTGGACTCAATCGATACCCCACCACTGGTGGGCTGTGATCCATCCATTGCTCCAATAGCCCGTTTCACCAGCCTCGGAAAGGATACGCTGAAATCCCTTGACATTCAATTGTGGGTCAATGGATCAATGATGGAAACAAAAAAATGGACAGGGAACCTCAGCAGGAATAAGGCAGCCAGTATGCTTTTAACTGCCTTGCCAGTGATACAAGGAAAAAACAACATCAGCATTGTAGCTGCTAATCCGAACGGTCAAATGGATCAAAACAAGTTGAATGATACATCGACGACTGTTCATCATTTTTTGAATGCCAACAACATGCCAGTCAAAGAAGGTTTCAATACAGTGAATCAATGGCCCATTTATCCTATTTATGGAAGTGACAAATGGCAAGCGGCTTTATCTCTCTCTGCGATGGTTGCCAGGAATTTTCAAAGACCCTCATTTGTAAGTGGCATGATTTCACCCCTTGTCATCAGGGGCAACCCGGATTCTGTATTCCTTGATTTTGATCTTGCAGCCAATGCACCCAATGGGCCCAAACCAGACACCCTTGAGATAGCAATCAGTTTGGACTGTGGTAAAAATTGGCAGACAGTTTATAAACAATGGGGAACCATCCTATCTACCACAGACAGAAATACCTCAGCTTCGTTTGAACCATTGCATGCTGGGGAATGGAGAAAAGAACATCTCGACCTTACAGGTATTGTGGCCGGTCATCAATCCTTCATGGCCCGATTCGTCAACATAGGCAATGGCAACAACAATGTTTACATAGACAATGTCAGCATCACATCCATCACCCTGCCTCAACGCCTGAAAGATCAGGGATACCTGCTCTACCCCAATCCTGCATCCTCCAAGACAGCAGTACAGTTTTTTCCAGCAGTAAAAAACCTAAAGTCTTTGCAGCTCTCAGATGCGAAAGGCAATGTCGTTTTATCCTTTGAATACAAGTCTTCACAGCCAGTGAATGCACAGGACATCAATCTGGCTGGATTGCCTGCAGGAATGTATTTCCTGAAAATCGAATTCACTGATAGGATGATAACCGAAAAATTAATAAAAATCTTGCAATAATGGCCTAGGGTTCAACAGGTTTAGGTCAGACCGAAATCAGCGTGTATTTTTGCACAAAGACGCTACCATGAATGGATCCATCTCCAGCCTGATTGAACTCCCAGGGCTTGACCCCGCTTTCAAATCAATTGCATCCAAAATTGACAACAGGCAAAGAATCAGTCCGGAAGAAGGCCTCTTGCTTTTTGAAAAAGGTTCATTGGCCATGTTGGGCACAATGGCCAACTTCATCCGTGAAAGAGAACATGGAGACAACACCTATTTCAACAGAAATTTCCATATTGAGCCAACCAATGTCTGCGTTTTTTCCTGCAAGTTCTGCTCCTATTCCAAGCTCTATTCAAAGCGTGAGGAAGGATGGGAACTGAGCATCGATCAGATGCTGGAAAAAGTGAAGGCTTATGATGGCCAACCCATTACCGAAGTGCATATTGTTGGCGGCGTGCATCCCAAAATGGACATCTATTTTTTTGAAGAACTGATCAAAAAAATCAGGGCTCACCGACCAGACCTCCACATCAAGGGCTTTACCGCAGTTGAACTGGACTATATGTTCAGGAAAGCCAAGTTAAGCAGGACGGATGGGATGAAATTGTTGCATGAAGCAGGACTGGATTCACTTCCAGGGGGTGGTGCAGAAATTTTTGACGCTTCCGTCAGGGAACAAATTTGTGCAGACAAAGTAGATGCAGAAGGCTGGCTTGATATTCATGCCATTGCGCACCGTTTGGGCATGCATACCAATGCAACCATGTTGTATGGACATGTGGAAGCATACAACCACAGGATCGACCACATGGAAAGGCTGCGCAACCTGCAGGATGAGACCAAAGGTTTCAATACATTCATCCCTTTGAAATTCAGGAATTTTGACAATGAAATGAGCCATATTCCTGAGGTCAGCTCTATAGAAGACATGAAGCTCTATGCCATCGCCAGGATCTATATGGACAATTTCCCACACATCAAAGCCTATTGGCCAATGTTGGGCAGGGAGCAGGCCCAGCTCACCCTTTCCTTTGGTGTGAATGACCTGGATGGCACCATTGATGATTCAACCAAGATCTATTCCATGGCGGGAAGTGAAGAGCAAAACCCTACACTTACCACAGATGAGCTGGTAGGCCTGATCAAACAAGTGGGGCGACAACCAGTGGAACGTGATACGCTGTACAATGTAGTCAATACGTATTGATCATTGCCTGTTAACATTCGCTCAGGCTCAGCGGAATCTGCTGTGCCAAACCACCATCGGAAGTTTCTTTGTACTTGGAACTCATGTCTCTTGCTGTTTCCCACATGGTCTTGATGACCGCATCCAGGGAAACTTTCGCAAAATCCGGTGCACTTTGTAAAGCCAATTGGGCAGCAGTGATGGCTTTTATGGCACCCATGGAATTTCTTTCAATACAAGGAATCTGTACCAATCCACCAATGGGATCACAAGTAAGCCCCAAATGATGTTCCATGGCAATTTCTGCAGCCATCAATACCTGGCGCTGTGTACCACCAAGGCATTCACAGAGTGCTGCAGCGGCCATGGCGCTTGAAACGCCAATCTCTGCCTGGCATCCGCCCATGGCGGCAGAAATGGTAGCCCCTTTTTTGAAGATGGATCCAATTTCTGAGGCAGTGAGCAGGAACTGAATGACTTTATCTTCTGCATTGTTTTCACAGAAACTGATGAGATACTGAAGTACGGCAGGGATCACTCCTGCTGCACCATTTGTGGGTGCTGTTACAACTCTACCGAATGAAGCATTTTGCTCATTGACGGCAAGGGCAAAACAACTGACCCAATCAATGGTATAGCGAAAATCCTTCCCTCCCCTGGTGATGGCATCCTGCCACTCCTGTTGATTATTGTAGGGAATTCCACCGATCAACCGATGATTAAGGTCTTTGGCCCTTCTCCTTACCTGTAACCCTCCCGGAAGTGTTCCCTCGGTATGACATCCTAAATAAATGGATTCCTTCATAACAGACCATATCTGGAGGACTCCTTCTTTTGTTGCTGATTCTGTTCTCCAGCTGGATTCATTCTCCCATACAATCTCACTTACTGACATCCCTGTTTTCATGCACCAATGCAAAAGGTCTTTGGCAGTATTGATGGGAAAAGGAAGTTCCTTTTGCGAACTTTTTTCTGGTAGCTTATTTTCCTGTTCAATGAATCCTCCACCAACGGAATAATAAGTTTGAGAAACATGTTCTCCGTTATTGACTTCTGCCAGAAAACTCAACCCGTTGGGATGATAAGGAAGGGATTCGGTTGTTAAAAATTCAATATCGATCTGGGGATCAAAAGGCACCTCATGTAATCCTCCAAGGAAAATATGTTTTCTGGTAGCGATATCCCTGATTCTCTCGCCAATAGTATTCACATCAAAACTGACCGGATCTTCTCCTGAAAGGCCCAGCTGTACTGCAATATCTGTTCCATGCCCCTTTCCGGTTTTTGCCAATGAGCCAAACAAAATGATACGAATGGATCGAACCCCTGACAGCAATTGATGGTCTTGCAGGAACTGACAAAACATCCTTCCAGCCTTCCAGGGACCAAGCGTATGAGAGCTGGAAGGCCCCACTCCTATTTTAAACATGTCAAAAACTGATATGGACTGGTGCATGTTTGAATGAATTAATGCTTAATTTCAATCAACCAAATTAGGATAAAATGAAATTCTTTTCACTATTGCTTTTAACATTGTGCAGTTCAGTAATAAATGCACAGGACAAGAAAACAAATGACGATATTTTGGGTATTTGGCTGACCGGATCAGGAAATGCCAAGGTGGAAATATTCAAGAAAGGATCAAGTTACCAGGGGAAAATTGTTTGGCTGGTAGAACCCACCAATCCAACAACAGGAAAACCCAAAACGGATGTAAATCATCCAGACAAAGCCCAACACAACCGACCATTGATGGGATTGATCAATCTCTGGGGTTTTGTTTACAAAGGCGACAATACCTGGGAAGAAGGACATATCTATGATCCCAAGAATGGTAAGGAATACAAATGTGTCATTACCATGAAAGACAAAAACAACCTCAACGTTCGTGGCTTTGTAGGCATCACACTCATTGGAAGAAATGATGCCTGGACCAGGTCTAAACTTTGATTAACCTACTGAAACAAGGGTAATTTCAAAAATCAATGCTGCATTGCCAGGAATGGAGCCTTGTCCATAAGGGCCATACCCAAGTGCCGCAGGCAAATAAAGGATTATTTTGCCCCCAGGCTTAATCAAAGGCAATCCCACTTGCCAGCCAGAAATCAATTGATTCAATGTAAAAGTAACCGGATTGCCAGACTCATAGTTGGATGCTGTACCCGTCTGATCAAATACATTGCCATTCGTAAGGTATCCTTTATAAAACAGGGTTACTTTGGAAGTAAGGGTTGGTGCAGTTCCTGTACCAGCACTCAGAATCTTGTAATAAAACCCACGTTGATCTTCAGTTACTGAGCTTTTCAATCCGGTTCTTGTCAAATAATCTCCAATCAGTTCCAACTTCTCTTCTTTTTTACATCCTGAAAACAACATCACGATTCCTGCAACTAAAACCAATCCTAAATTTCTCATGTGTTTTTGTATTGATAGGCAAATATCGTAAAAAACCTGCAACTATCCCTTCTTCTCTCTTGCTTTCAATTCCAGGTATTGTTGTTCCAGTTTTTCCCAACGAAACTGTCTGTTCAGCAAGGCGGTAAAAACAGCAATCAACATAGCTGCTACAATCAACACCATGGGACTAAACTGGCTAAGGCCCACTGCATCTGCTCTTTTGTACCAAAATCTACCCAACAGAAAATTGATGATGATAGGCATCGCAAAAAGAATTCCCAAAGGAAGTCCGAGCATCAACTGGTTCAAACGCTTTTTCTGCTGTTGCCTGTTTTGTTCCCAGTACTCTATAAATTTCGTCTCGTCGGCTGAATATGACATAAATTATATCTAAATTACGATAATCTGTGCTGTTGATACTGTGGATCAGTTTTTTTTCACGAATAAAAACATTCATGAAACCCAAAACCAAGCAACTGTTTTTTCTTTTTAGCCTTGTCAGTATCGCAGAAATCGCACTGATTTCTACAGGAAATGAAACTTTTCGATTGATCTCAAAACCACTCATTATTCCAACACTCGCTGCAACCTATCTGGCAGCAACCTCAAGAACAAAACCTTTCTACAAGGACGCCGTGTTGATGGGACTGCTGTTCTCCTGGTTTGGTGATGTACTGCTTCACTTTGAAGGGTATTTTATCCCAGGCCTGATCTCCTTTCTGACAGCACATATTTTTTATATTTTCTTTTTCTCCTCTACACAATCTGCCAATACCTCATTCTTCAAACTAAGGCCTGTCATGCTCATTGCTGTCATTGCATATTTGATAGAGCTTATGCTCCTTTTATGGCCCCATTTGGGAGGAATGAAGGCACCAGTTTTATTGTATGGTATCACCATCAGCACCATGCTTTCTGCCGCTTTTTGGCAGTACCAGAAGCTGGACAATACCACGGCGATTTACCTCATCATTGGTGCAGGATTTTTTGTGGCATCTGATTCGATATTGGCATTGAACAAATTCAAGAAACCATTTGATTCGGCAGGCATTTATATCATGTCTACCTATATCCTTGCACAACTGTTTATCGTGCTCGGAGCGATCCGGTACAGAAACATTCCTCAGGAACAATAAAAAATACTTCCTTTAACGAGAAAGTCCCGCCGAGGCGGGACTTTCTTATTTTCAGTGAGACTGGTATTAGTAATCCATACCACCCATTCCTGGTGCGCCATGTGAATGACCACCAACAGCTTCATCTCTCTTTGGTTTGTCAGCAATTACACACTCAGTGGTAAGCAACATACCTGCAATAGACGCAGCGTTCTCAAGGGCAACACGGGCAACTTTGGTAGGATCAATGACACCTGCAGCAAGCAATTTCTCAAACTTGTCTGTACGGGCATTGTAACCAAAATCTCCTTTTCCTTCCCTTACTTTCTGGATAACAATCGATCCTTCTACACCTGCATTGTAAACGATGGTGCGAAGTGGCGCTTCAAGTGCACGGCGAACAATGGCAATACCAGTTGTTTCGTCTTCATTCAATCCTTTTTTCTTGTCCAGTGTATCGATGGCGCGGATGAATGCGATACCACCACCAGGAACGATGCCTTCTTCAACAGCGGCACGTGTTGCATGAAGGGCATCATCTACGCGATCCTTCTTCTCTTTCATTTCAACTTCTGTAGCAGCACCAACATTCAGCACGGCAACACCGCCGCTGAGCTTGGCCAAACGCTCCTGAAGCTTTTCCCTATCGTAATCTGAAGTGGTTGCTTCAATTTGTGATTTGATTTGAGCGATACGGGCATTGATATCATCTTTTTTGCCTTTTCCGCCAACAACGATAGTATTGTCTTTGTCGATGGTTACACGCTCAGCACGTCCAAGGTAAGTAAGATCAGCATTCTCCAATTTGAAACCTTGGTCTTCGCTGATAACGATACCTTTTGTAAGGATGGCGATATCCTGCAACATTTCTTTTCTGCGGTCACCAAAGCCTGGAGCTTTAACAGCAGCCACTTTCAGGGTTCCACGGAGTTTGTTTACAACGAGGGTTGCCATTGCTTCGCCTTCAAGGTCTTCAGCAATGATCAGCAAAGGAGCACCTTGCTGGGCAACTTTCTCAAGGATATGGAGAATGTCTTTCATTGCAGAGATCTTCTTGTCGTAGATCAGGATGAAAGGGTTCTGAAGTTCACACTCCATTTTGTCTGCGTTGGTAACGAAGTAAGGAGAAATGTATCCTCTGTCAAACTGCATACCTTCAACGATATCGATAGAAGTTTCAGTTCCTTTTGCTTCTTCAACGGTGATGACACCATCTTTACCTACTTTCTGCATGGCTTCTGCAATCAACTTTCCGATTTCAGCGTCATTGTTGGCTGAAATTGAAGCAACTTGTTGGATCTTTTTGATATCGTTTCCAACAGTCTGTGATTGTGCGCTAAGGTTGGCGACGATGATGGCAACAGCCTTGTCGATACCCCTTTTGATGTCCATTGGATTGGCACCAGCAGCAACGTTCTTCAGACCTTCGGTGATGATGGCCTGGGCAAGTACAGTGGCAGTTGTAGTTCCATCACCAGCTACATCAGCTGTTTTTGAAGCCACTTCCTTCACCATTTGTGCACCCATGTTCTCAATGGGATCTTCCAATTCGATTTCCTTGGCAACAGTAACACCATCCTTTGTAACGGCAGGTGCACCAAATTTCTTCTCAATAACTACATTGCGTCCTTTAGGACCCAAGGTAACCTTTACCGCATCTGCAAGGGTATCAACCCCTTTCTTCATTTTGTTGCGGGCTTCCAGATTAAAAAATATTTGCTTTGACATATGATTCTTTTTAAAAGTTTTAGCGGAGATTAAACAATTGCGAGGATATCAGACTCCCTCATGATCAAATAATCATGCCCTTCGATGGTAATTTCTGTGCCGGAATACTTTCCGTAGAGAACAGTGTCGCCTGTTTTTACAGTCATCGGCTCATCCTTTTTACCAGGACCTGCTGCAACAATTGATCCTCTTTGGGGTTTTTCCTTCGCTGTGTCAGGAATGATGATGCCACCTGCAGTCTTCTCTTCAGCAGGAGCAGGTTTCACGATTACCCTGTCATGCAATGGGGTAATGCTTAACTTCTTAGCCATAGCTTTTGGTTTTAATTTTAAATGAATGAATGAATTGTGGGAAGGCGGCTTATTGCTTTCCCTGTTTAACGCTATCAACGAATTCTGTACCAAGGGTGATGGTTTGCAAAAATGGCAGATTCCATCAATTGTACTGGCAAAAAATTCAATGAATGGCAGCGAAAATAGGCATTCGGTATGTCAAATTTTCATCCTGTGGAGAAAATATGCCTATTAGTACGTAAAAAGCTATATTTGCAACCCCAAACAGCTCTTTAAATGATCAGTCGCAGAAATATCAGGGTAAAAGTGATGCAATGTCTTTATTCAGCAGAAGCTGATACAACCATGGTCTCAGAAGACAAGGCAGTATCCTTGTTGAAAAAATACCTGGATGAAACAGCTGACCTGTTCACCTTTGCCATTTTTTTGGTTACAGAAGTGGCCAGGTATGCAGAAAAAGATTCACTGCACCGTGCATCAAAGCACCTTCCAACGGAGGCTGACCTCAACGTAAACATCAAACTAGCGGGGAATACCACCCTTTGGAAAATCCTTGAATCCAAAGGATTTCAACCTGCCATCAAGGAGAGAAAACTTGATCACCTGATGGATGAGGAAATCGTCCGTAAAATCTACCTCAAACTTACTGAGACTGACATGTATCAGTCCTATATTGCCCTGGAAAGCCGTGATAAAAAAACGGAGAAAGAGTTGCTCAGCTTCATTTTCACTGACCTCATCATGGCGGATGAAAACATTACCGGTTTTTTTGAAGACCATTTCGTGCAATGGGATGATGATGCTGAAATGATTTACCAAATGGTGCTCAATTACCTGAGTAAGCCTGGATCTTATGAATTCAATGAAATAGTAGGCCCGGAAAAAACACGTTATGCAATAAGCCTGCTCAAAACTTCCATAGAAAAGAAAGACTTTACCATGGAAATGATCAAGCCCAAACTGAAAAACTGGGATGCAGAGCGGATTGCTGTTCTTGACATGATCATGATCAGGATGGGGGTATGCGAATTGCTTTTCTTTGAAACCATTCCTGCCAAGGTTACCATCAACGAGTACATTGACATAGCCAAGAGTTACAGCACTCCGCAAAGTGGCCAGTTTGTCAATGGAATCCTTGATGGCATTCACAAAGATTTATTACAGGAAGGAAGACTGAAGAAAGTAGACTTCAAAAAACAAGGCTAAATTCCTATTTTTGGCATCTCAAAACGAAAGAATGAAATCCCCCGTAATCATCTTCGCTCTTTTTATCATCGCTGCAGCAGCCATCATTGTTGTGAATAAAAAGACGCCTCCCCCAACGAGAAGGGCAGTGGTACAAAAAGCCATCACCTTTGAACCCGGAACTCCCCTCACCTCAGTTCTTTTTATTGACTCGGTTCAAAACATGGGCAAAGTAAAAGATGGAGAAAAAATCAATATCGCCTTCCATTTCACCAATACTGGCAAAGAGATGTTGATCATCAAAGATGTAGCTGCCTCCTGTGGTTGCACGGTTCCTGAAAAACCCGAAGCGCCTATTGCCCCCGGAAAGTCTGGCATCATCAAGGCCACCTTTGATAGCAAGAGCCGTGAAGGAATGAACCATAAAGTGCTTTCTGTTTACGCAAATACACAACAGACCAAACACGACCTGGTTTTTGATGTGGAAGTCACCCCTGCCAAATAATCAATCAACAAACAAAACAAATATGATGAATTCAATTCTTTTGCAAGCTGCCCCTAATGCAGGCTACATGCAACTTGTGCTTCTTGGAGCTATGGTTGTTGTTTTCTATTTTTTCATGATTCGCCCACAAGCCCAAAAAGCAAAAAAAGCCAAGAAATTCCAGGAAGAATTGCAGAAAGGTGACAAGATTGTTACCATTGCAGGAATCCATGGCATCGTCAATAAAGTAAATGATGACAATACCATTCAGATCGAAGTAAGCCCTGGCTCTTTCATGAAAATTGAAAAGTCAGCAATCAGCATGGAATGGAGTGATCAGCTGAACAAAGCTGCAGCCACCAAATAATCCAAAGCACTGAAATAGAGGCCCGGACACAGTTCCGGGCTTTTTTTTATACATTTGGTCATGCTTAAGGTCGGACTTACAGGTGGTATTGGCGCTGGCAAATCTACTGTCGCCCATATTTTTGAGGTACTGGGCATTCCTGTATACCATGCAGACCAGGAAGCAAAAAGATTGATGCAAACCAATCCTGCGCTGATTGAAAAAATCAGGATGGCATTTTCGGACAAGGCATATGCGGATGGAATACTTGACCGAAAATTCCTCTCTTCCGTTGTATTCAATGACAAAGAACAACTTGAACTGCTCAACAGCATTGTTCATCCCTTCACTATACAGGATGGAAAGGACTGGATGAAGAAACAAACCAGCCCATACGCGATAAAAGAGGCTGCCCTCATTTTTGAATCGGGCAGTCAGGGAGAATTTGACAGCATCATTGGTGTTTTTGCACCAACAACACTCAGGATTCACAGAACCATCCAACGCGATCAGGTTGAAAGAGAAAAGGTCCTGCATCGCATGGAAAAACAGCTGGATGAAAGCATCAAAATGAAACTCTGTGATCATGTATTGATCAACAATGAGCAAACACTGTTGATACCCCAAGTGATTGACTTGCATGAAAAACTCATCAGCCTTTCATCTGGTGGGGATATTAAGCAATAACACCCCTTTTACCCATCTTATTTCATCACTGATTGATCAGAACATTTCCTCTTCACATCCAATGGGTGCACCAGGAGGCGCAACGGCATGGATGGTGGGCTTTGTTTTTTCCGGGGATTTAAACCGATCAATGGCCAAGCCGAGGTGGGCCTTGTACAATGGATCATTGGCTGTTTTTACGCTTGCTTCAAGCCATGATTTGAGCTCGGCCAGAACCTGACCAACCCTTGCTTTGGCAGGAAAGGAAAGCTGTTCATCGATGCTTGCAGCCAGCATGTAGGTCAATACCAATTGTTCTGTTTGAAACTGAATGGCTTTCTCAAGACCTGCTTTCCTTGGCGCCTTGAAACTGGCGTCTATCAAGGCATTGCTCATGTCACCAAGTCCATATTGTCCAAGCAATTCATGTTGCACCAAGCGGTTGACACGCTCGGGGTTGAAAAGAAAAGAAAGTGGAAGATCAGCAGCCGCCTCAGCCGGAGAGAGTTGATCAAAGGATAATCCTGTTTTCTTTTTAAACAGTTCCTTTGTGAATTCATAGCCTGCCGGCCTTGGGGGGATCAATGCAGCAATGGATTCAGGAATGGCAAGGAAAGATGGCTCCAGGCATTTTAAGATAGATGCCATTGCCTTTGTTTGAATATCTTTTGACAATGGAGCAGTCGCCGACTGTCCATCACCTTTCAATGCATAATTGTAATGCATCCCACCAATCAGCTTGGTTGCCGCCTCCACCTGATAACGGTGGTGAAAATATACAGGAACAAGCACATCTTCCAGCATGGCCATTGGCATGCCATTCCTGATGGAGTTGATGCCAAATTGTTTCAATGCAATAGCGCGCATTTTGATCATCTCCTCAAGTTCAGCAATGGGCTCGTTGCCATTGTCCCATAAATGGGCGTCAGGATGCAATCCACCTGGAGCCCTGGCATCCCTGTCACTGATGAATTTCAGACCTTTTGCATAGGCTTCTGTCAGTATCTTGTCCAAATCAGCTGCTTCATTTTTACTGTTGCTCAAATCTGCATATCCCCAGGCAATCGAGACCTTGTCCCAATCTCCTATCTTCAAATCATAGGCATTGGAAAAATCAACTTCACCTTTTTTGTTGAGTCTGATCAACGGATGAGGATAATCCATCACACTTGAACGATCAACAGTACTTGCTGCATAATTGTGCATCAATCCAAGTGTATGGCCAATTTCATGGGCAGACAATTGCTCCAGGCGATCCAATGACATCTTGAGCATGGGATCATCTTTCATGTCTTTTTTCCCAAAAGGAGAAAGCAGACCTTGCGCAATCATATAATCCTGCCGAACCCTCAGCGATCCAAGGGATACCTGCCCCTTGATGATTTCTCCGGTTCTTGGATCAACAACACTGGCGCCATAACTCCAACCCCTGGTGGAACGATGAACCCAATTGATCATGTTGTAACGGATGTCCATGGGGTCGCAACTGTCTGGAAGCATTTTTACGATAAATGCGTCTTTGTATCCTGCCGCCTCAAATGCCTGGTTCCACCAATTCCCGCCCTTTAACAATGCTGTCCTGATGGGCTCAGGCGTTCCGTTATCGAGGTAATACACGATCGGTTTGACGGGCTCACTGATTTTGGCAGAAGGATCCTTCTTGCTCAAGCGGTGGCGATTGATCACATATTTCTCGATAGGTGTTGAAACCGGAGAGCTGTAATCGTAATAAGAGGAATTGTTGAAACTGGATCTTGGATCAAATTTTCTTGGTGTATAGTTACCGTCAGGAAGTTGTACAAAAGAATGGTGCATGCGCAATGTTATGGCCTCAGGAGAAGGCACAACCGGCTGGATGAAATTTCCACTCACACCATCAGCACTGACCAATGTAATGGTGGCTTCCAGCTCTGTATTGAAAGGGAAGTTTTTACAAGAAGGGAAATAAAGAGCAGACCTGTTGCGATCAAGGCTATAATTTCCCTGTTGCATTTTCCTGATCCTGTTGGCTGCTTGCATGGCATCCCTGGTAAGAAATTCTGTTGCATCCACCAAGACTGCACCATTGGATGCTGCTTCAACAGTAAAGGCCCAAAGGGTTGATTTGGCAAATGCCAGGTCAACAGCCTCTTTTTCCTTGGCTGATTCTGACAAAGCCCTGTAGCCATAATTAGGCTCTATCATCAAGATCTTTTTACCAATGCGAGAAAACTTAACAATCCTTCCTCCCCCCATCAATCCCCTGTCCAACCCAATATCATTGGATCCCAGGCCGGATGGCAAAGACATGGCATAAAGGATTTCTATATCCAGCTTGTTGATCTCAAACCATATTTTACCGTTCTCTTCGTCTTTGTAAAAAGGGACATATCCCTCAAATTTGGTTAACCCCTTGGTCTTTTCAGCAATGGTGGGCAACGATTGTCCAAATACAATGAAAGGCATCAAGAGTAATCCAAGTAGAAAACGCATATGGTTGATTTATGATCATTTGTTGCACCAGCTGACTGCTGTTGCAAGGGATTGTTGAATATTATTTTACGCCAGGCTGTTTGATTTGGCCACCTTGTTTTTTTGCTTCATCCACCATTGTCTTCACATCGGCAAACAGTTTTTTGGCATCATACACAATACCATCTTTCACGGTATACTTGACACCACCTTTCCTTGTCACCTCGTTCTTTTCGTTGAGATAAACGGCTCCGGTACCATAGAGGTACTGAAGATTCTCGAGTGGGTTGGCATCAACCACCACAAGGTCTGCTAACTTTCCAACTTCAATAGAACCAATTTCCTTGTCAACACCCAAGGCTTGGGCGCTGTGTAGGGTTGCGGAACGGATTACTTCTAGTGGATGGAAGCCAGCTTCCCGCAATAGTTCAAGTTCGCGAATGTAACCAAATCCATATGTCTGGTAAATGAATCCATTGTCTGAGCCAGTGGTAACCCTTCCGCCCCTGTTCTTGTATTCATTGATGAAAGACATCCAGATCCTGTAATTCTCTTTCCACTGCACTTCTTGTTCCGTACCCCAGTTGAACCAATAAGAACCATGTGATTGTCGGTTGGGCTCATAAAATTTCCAAAGCGAAGGAAGGGTATATTCATCATGCCATTCCAGTCTTCTTGTTTTGTGAAGATCGCGATTGGCTTCATAGATGTTGAACGTAGGATCCAGGGTGAAATCTAAATCCAACAAACGTTTCATCACGGCATTCCATTTTTCCGAACCTTGTTTGGCAGCTTGTTTCCACAGCTTTCCCGCTTCTTCAAAGCGGTGTTGCTCATTGGAATAATTATAATTGAGCGGATAATCCTGTATGGTATTATTCTCAAGCAATGCTTCAGGAAGACCATACCAATGTTCCATGCTGGTCAAACCTGCTTCTGCAGAATTCACCACATTCCACCTGGCTACATCCATTTGGGCATGGTGCATGCAAGAGCGAAGCCCTAGCTTTTTATTTTCCCTCAAGGCAGCATCCATGATGGATGGAGCAGCGCCAAAAAACTTGATGCCATCTGCCCCCTTTTTGGCATTTTCCCTGACCCAGTCAATCGCCAATTCAGGCGTTGAAATCGAGGTCTTGGCCCCCTGCCCAAAGGCAGTATAGGCAAATATCCTGGGAGCGGTAATCTTGTTGGCCAGGCTTTTTTGTTTGTGCTCAAGCACCCAATCCAAACCGTTCCCACATGAAGGATCACGTATCGTGGTGATGCCATGGGCCATCCAAAGCTTAAAAACATACTCAGCTGGAGTACCCTGTTCTGTTCCTCCGATATGACCATGCATGTCGATAAAACCGGGAAGAATATACATGCCGCTGCAATCTATTTCCTTGCCACCTTCTTTGAGTTTGGGTCGAGATATTTCTTTGATGGCCATGCCCGGATAGCCAACATTTCTGATGGCAACTATTCTGTTTTGTTCGATAATGATGTCTACAGGACCCACAGGAGGTGCGCCTGTACCGTTGACCACTGTGGCTCCTCTGAGGATCAGCTGAGACCAAGGGCCATCCCCATCCAACCTGTCTGGAGCCTTCTTAATCTGGGATATAGCGGTAAAGAACAAAGCCTGCAGAAAGAAAAACAAAAATAACTTTCTCATCAATAATCGTTTGGTCAGTCAAATTACAAAAAATGTTTGTTTTCTTTGCGCATTATCATGAAGATCGAATTCTGGAGCATAGGAAAACAGCACGACCCATCGATCAAAGATGCGATTGAAGACTATAGTGCAAGGATCAAGAAATACACTCCCATCCAATGGCAAATAATCCCTGTACCTAAAAATGCAGGAATGCTCAGTGAAAACGACCTTAAAAGGCTGGAAGGAAAAATGATCCTTGAATGGCTAGAAAAGGATACCGTTTTGATCGCCCTGGATGAGTATGGAAAGGAAATGGGGTCAGTTGATCTTGCTGATTTCATTATAAAAAAGGGAAACATGGGATCAAAAAAACTCGTGTTCCTGATCGGAGGTGCATTTGGACTCGATGAGGCAGTATTGAAAAGGGCTGACCACAAATGGTCACTATCAAAACTTACTTTCCCCCACCAAATCGTCAGGCTCTTGCTGGCAGAACAGATTTATCGGGCATATACCATCATCAAAAACGAAAAGTATCACCACAGGTGATCAACCATAAACCATGAGCATAACATTCCTGATCATCATCATTACTGCAGCAGTTTCTATTCTGGCCTTCAACCGCGAAACTATGAAAGAGGACCTGCTGTTTTGGCCATATTACATCAATCGACAGGGGCAGTATTATCGCTTCATCACCAACGGCGTTTTGCATGCCGATGCCATGCACCTGATTTTTAATATGGTTTCCTTTTACTCATTTGGTATGGCTCTTGAAAACTACCTTTTCAAGGCATTGTTCGGAGAATTGTCAAGGGCCATGCTGGCCATACTCTATGTCACTGCGATCATTGTTGCAGTAGTCCCTGATTATATCAAATACAAAAACAAATCCTACTACCGTTCATTGGGTGCATCCGGTGCCGTTTCAGCCATCGTGTTTGCCGCCATCACCATTCAGCCCAATATGCCTATTCAATTCTTTTTCATCCCTTTCAAGATTCCAGGTTTTGTATTTGGCATCTGCTTTTTGATCCTTTCTGCCAGCCTGGCCAAAAAAGGAGGCGGAAACATTGGGCACAGTGCACATTTTTGGGGTAGCATGTATGGCATCGTTTTTACTTACCTGGCTGCCAAACTTCTTGCCGGAGTTGATTTGATCAGGATGTTTATCGATACAACATTCAACTAATCAAGGAGCCTAATCAACATAGTATTTTTGGAAGATGGACTGATTTTCACCCGATCATCAATTCTTCTGCCAACTACCCAAATGATTTTCCTGTCAGATTCAACAACCCATTGTTTTTCCTTGTCAGCGAGTGATAATTTCAAGTCTGTGAGGAACCTTGCAATTTTTTTCTTCTTTTTCATTCCCAGGGGATAGAAATAATCACCCGGCTTCCATGGCCTGAGCAGCAGCGGGAAAGTAACGGCATCTAGGTCTATCCAGGCATGATTGGTATTTTCATCCGGAGAGCGGTAGCCAACATGCTTAGTAATCTGCAAGAGGGTATTGTTAAAGGACACCGATTCAACCCCCTCCTCTATCACAATGATATCATGCGTTTTCTCTACGATGGCATCAATCAGCAACCAATTCCGGTTCCGCAACACCCTGTGGGTGGCTGAAGAAATCGATTTGCCAGAGATAGCATCAAACAGTTTTTTGATTTCAGGAACCTGATGGGCTGAAAAACCAAAATCCCTGAAAACTTCAAACATGATGGTATCGAGCGGTGAAATTGATTTTAATTTATTCACAGGAATGGCAAAAGACTGGCCCTGTTTGGTGATCAAACCAGACTTGATCTTTTCAATCTGTTTTCTATAAATGATTTCCATCTCAGAAAATCTTTTGGCATTGTCAAGCAGGTTTTGACTGACCTCAGGAAATATTTTCTCCACAGCTGGAATGACATGATGCCTAAAATGGTTCCGGGTATAGTTGTCCTTTAGATTTGAGCTGTCATCCACCCATGCAATGGCATTGGATGCAGCAAAAGCAAGGATTTCAGCCCTTCTGGCAAACAACATTGGCCTGATCAAAGAACCTGCTTTCATTTGCATACCATGCATCCCTGCAATGCCTGTTCCCCTGAAAAAATTCATGGCGATGGTTTCCACCTGATCATCCGCATGATGAGCGGTGAGCAAATAGGTGTTTTTATTGGCTTGTTGTCTTGATTCCATCACCTTGCCAAACCATTCATAGCGGAGGATACGGGCAACTTCCTGCACGCCCTTTCCCATTTTATTTATTTCCGCGTCGGTATCAAATGATTGAACATGGCAGGGCAGACCCATGGATTGGGCAAATGCACGCACAAAATCCTCATCCCTTTTGCTTTCTTCCCCCCTCAAATTAAAATTACAATGGAGGATCTCAACATGCTGATGCATCTTGTGCAAGAGGGTTGCCAATACCATAGAATCAATACCGCCACTGCAGGCCAGGAGCAATAAGTCACCCGCTTCCCATAGCCTGTTGCTGCTTACATGCTCTTGAAAACGCAACTGCAAACCAATCTCTTCCATCTTGTTATTCATCTCACTCATTGATCAAGTTCATCTTTTAACTGAAACAACGCTGCTTTCAATTCTCGGAGATCATTCTCCGCTTTGATGTTGCCAGCAATGATGACTCCCTTTTCATAAATCTTTACTGCATTCTCATGGTCTCCGAGCTGCTCATACAATTTACCCAAATGATAATAGGTGCCTGAATGGTTCTCATCGACTGACAGCAGCGCAATCATGGCTTCCAACGCTTCAGGATATTGCTCAAGCTTGATCAATTCCATGGCAAGGGCATGCCGGCTGAACATATCAGCAGGATAATTATCAATAAATGTTCTCAGCCGAGAAATACGGTCCATGTTGGAAAAACTTGATCAAAATGAAACAGATACAAAAATAGCCTACATCGAGAACAACACGAAATTTGAACTGGATGGTGGCGTTGATCATGCATTCAGATGAGGTTTGACATGACAAAGTTCATTCGCACAGTGAAGGAATTGGAATATTTTTACCTTAAATTTGCCTTGGATATGAGAAAGATAGAATTGGAAATCGTTGCACTCTCCCACTCTATTACACAGAGCAATTCATACGCTGTTGTGTTGGGAGAAGTAAATGGACTCAGGAGGCTCCCAATCGTGATTGGCGGTTTTGAGGCCCAGGCGATTGCGGTTGCCCTCGAAAAAATGAAGCCCACCAGGCCCCTTACGCATGACCTGATGAAAAACTTCATGCTGGCTTTCAATGTTGATCTTCACGAGGTGATCATATCAGATCTTCAGGAAGGAATTTTTTACTCCAAACTTCTTTGCAGCACAGAGGCTGATACAGTTGAAATAGACTCCCGTACATCCGATGCATTGGCCATGGCCGTAAGGTTCGGATGCCCGATTTATATTTATGAAAACATCTTTGATGTGGCGGGTGTTGAGAACCCTGAACAAAGTGCTCCGGCTACACAGGTTAAATCCATTGCTGCGGAAGGCAATGGACATACAGACATCAAAAGCCTTGGGTTGGAAGAATTGCATACCCTCTTGAATGAAGTTTTGGAACAGGAAGATTATATCCGTGCAATCACCATCCGTGATGAGATCAATTCACGCAGAAAATAGATCATGCCATGATCTATTTTCCCAATGCAAAAGTCAATCTTGGTCTTCGTGTAACCTCCAAAAGGCAAGATGGGTACCATGCACTTGATACTGTATTTTTCCCAGTACCACTGAATGATGTCCTTGAAGTCATCACCCAATCAAACCCTTCAACCGAGGCAGTCATATTCAGCCATTCTGGCATTCCCATCCCGGGAGAAGAATCGTCCAACCTGTGTATCAAGGCTTACCAGTTGCTAAAAAAAGACTACCCCGACCTCCCCTCCATTCTACTTCACTTGCACAAGCATATCCCGATGGGTGCTGGACTGGGCGGTGGCTCAGCTGACGGTGCATTCATGCTAAGGTTATTGAATGATAAATACAAGCTTGGCATTGGGTCTGAACAACTCCAAACGTATGCATTGGCATTGGGCAGTGATTGTCCTTTTTTCATCATCAACAAGCCCGTACAGGCATTAGGAAGGGGTGAAATCATGCACCCTATTTCCTGCACAATATCATCCAAAACAATGGTGCTGGTCTGTCCAGGCATCCATGTAAGCACTGCTGATGCTTTCAGAAAAATAACACTTTCCCCCAAAGCCCCTTCATGCGCTTCAATTGTTGAAGGGCCCGTAGAGGAATGGAAAGGAAGGCTGATCAATGACTTTGAAGAACCAGTATTCAATGCTTTTCCAGAGATTGCAACCATTAAGGAGACATTATACAACGCAGGCGCAGTATATGCATCCATGACAGGTACTGGTTCTACGGTGTATGGCATTTTTGAAAAAAGCCCCGCCATCAAAGACCTGTTTCCTTCGCATTATCAAGTGGAAACGATCTTACTGTGAATGATCTCATGCACAATCCAGAATATTATATTGACCTAGAGGCCCAATATGGCGCCCACAATTACCATCCCATACCAGTTGTCATCTCAAGGGCTTCAGGCATTGAAATGTGGGATGTGGAAGGCAAGAAATATTTTGATTTTCTCAGTGGTTATTCGGCTGTAAACCAGGGCCACTGCCACCCCCGCATCATCAAGGCACTTACAGATCAGGCTTCAACATTAACCCTTACCTCAAGAGCCTTTTACAATAACCGTTTGGGTGAATATGAAAAATTCATCACCCAACTGTTGGGATATGATAAATTGCTTCCCATGAATACGGGTGCAGAAGCCGTGGAAACGGGTATCAAACTTGCCAGAAGATGGGCTTATGATGTAAAAGGCATTGAAGAGAACAAAGCAAGAATCATTGTTTGCTCAGAAAATTTTCATGGCAGGACCAGCACCATCATCTCATTCAGCACAGATCCTTCATCGCATGCAAGGTTTGGCCCCTTCATGCCCGGATTTGATGTCATCCCCTACAATGATCTTGAGGCACTTGAGCAGGCATTGAAAAACAAGGATGTTGCCGGATTTCTGGTTGAACCCATTCAGGGAGAGGCAGGAATAGTAATGCCAGACCAAGGGTATCTTTCCCAGGCCAAAGCTTTGTGTGAAACCGCCAATGTGCTGTTCATTGCGGATGAAATCCAGACTGGGCTCTGCAGGACTGGAAAGATGCTCTGTTGTGACCATGAAAATGTAAAGCCGGATATCCTTTTGTTGGGCAAAGCCCTGAGCGGAGGAACCTTTCCGGTCAGCGCTGTTCTTTCATCAGACGAAGTGATGCTCACCATCAAACCAGGAGAACATGGTTCAACTTTTGGAGGCAGCCCCCTTGCCAGCGTTGTAGCCACCGAATCACTGAAAGTATTGGTGGATGAAAACATGGCTGAGAATGCCCTCAAAATGGGGGAATTGTTGAGGGCTGGACTTACTGCCATCCAATCGCCACTGATCAGTGAAATCAGGGGGATGGGTCTGATGAACGCCATTGTCATCAACCATCAAAACCCTGAAGCAGCCTGGCTGCTTTGTGAGACTTTCATGAAAAACGGATTATTGGCCAAGCCCACCCATGGAGACAAAATTAGGCTGGCACCTCCTTTGATCATTAATGCTGCACAGGTTGAAGAGGCTATTTCCATCATTGACAAATCCTTGAAGGAATGCATTGTTTAGGGGTTTAGTTGTAAATTTGCTTTCAATTTTGAAAGCATGAGTGAAGAAAGATCGCTGAATTTCCTGGAAGAAATCGTAGAAGCTGACCTAGCCGCAGGAAAGCATGTGGAGATTCATACCCGATTCCCTCCAGAACCCAATGGCTATTTGCATATCGGGCATGCCAAAAGCATTTGCCTGAACTTTGGACTAGCAGATAAATATGGCGGAAAAACAAACCTCCGTTTTGATGATACCAACCCCGTAACCGAAGACACTGAATATGTAGACTCCATCAAAGCCGATGTCAGGTGGCTGGGGTTTGATTGGGAAGAAGAGCATTATGCATCAGACTATTTTGATCAGCTGTATGCCTTTGCGGTTGAACTGATCAACAAGGGCCTGGCTTATGTAGATGACCTTAGTGCAGAGCAGATTGCCACCATGAAGGGAACTCCTACAGAACCTGGTAAAGAAAGCCCCTTCAGGAACAGGAGCATTGAGGAAAACCTCTCCCTGTTCACCGCCATGAAGAATGGGGAATACAATGATGGCCAAAAAGTATTGCGTGCCAAGATAGACCTTGCCTCCCCCAACATGCACATGCGCGACCCCATCATGTACAGGATCAAAAAAATCCATCACCACCGAACCGGCGATACCTGGTGCATCTACCCCATGTATGATTTTGCACATGGTCAATCCGATTCCATAGAGAACATCAGCCACTCCATCTGTACACTGGAGTTTGAAGTCCATAAGCCGCTTTACAACTGGTACATCGCCCAATTGGGAATCTTCCCTTCGAATCAATTTGAGTTTGCAAGACTCAACCTTACCTATACGGTCATGAGCAAAAGAAAGCTCTTGCAGCTGGTGCAAGAGAACCTTGTAGACGGTTGGGATGACCCAAGGATGCCAACCATATCAGGACTCAGGAGAAGAGGCTATACCCCACTTTCTCTGAGGAATTTTTGTGAAAGGATTGGAGTACAGAGAAGAGAAAACATCATCGATGTCGGCCTACTTGAATTTTGTGTAAGAGAAGACCTCAACAAGACTGCGCTTCGCAGGATGGTGGTTTTGGATCCAATCAAATTGGTCATCACCAATTATCCAGAAGGGCAATCAGAGATACTGAAAGGAGAAAACAATCCTGAGCTGGAAGACAATGGCGGTTACAGAGACCTCCCATTTGGCAGGGAGTTGTGGATTGAGGCCGAAGATTTTATGGAGGAAGCCCCGAAAAAATGGTTCAGGCTTGCCCCCGGTAACAAGGTGAGGTTGAAAAGTGCCTACATTGTCAGCTGCACTGGATTTGAAAAAGATGCATCAGGAAAAGTTACTGCCGTACATTGTGAATATATTCCTGAAAGCAAGAGTGGGCAGGACACCTCCGGAATCAATGTAAAAGGTACAATGCATTGGATATCAGCTGAAAAAGCAGAGACCGCTGAAGTAAGACTTTACGATCGCCTCTTTCAAGTGGAAGACCCATCCAGCGAAGAAGGAGATTTCAAATCATACATGAACCCCAATAGCCTTGAGATCATTCAAGGCGCCAAAATAGAGCCATCCCTGCTGGAAGCCCAGCCTGGAGAACAGTTTCAATTCATCAGAAAAGGTTACTTCACCCTTGACAACAAGCTTTCAGCATCCGGTAAATTGGTTTTCAACAGAACCGTGACCCTTAAGGATGCATGGAGCAAGGAGATGAAAAAATAAGGCCCTATTGGCTTCAAAACAGCTTTGGCGGTAATTAATTTTTCTGCTCTTCCACCTTTTTGGCATTACCCTCAGGCAAAAAAGCCATGATGAAAATCAGGATGGAACTGAGCAGCATAAGGTACAGCCCTATTTGCTTTTCAGGGCAATAGCCCCTGTAGCAGGAGCCAAACAAGAGAAAATTCTTGATGGCATAGGCAACATTCAATCCACCTGCCAAGAAGGCCGTTCTTTTCAACCACAACAGTTTCATAAAAGAACAAGCGGTGGTGATGCCTGCCAAAATAAGCAAGAGTTTGCCTGGCTTTCCGTACATGTTTTTCTCAGTAAAGAACGCATTGAATGTCTTGTTGATGTCTGCATGAAAGGTCCATGGCATGAAACATGCACCCAAAAGGAGCAAAAAAGCAAGCAGGCTGATCCATTTTGAATAACGTACCATATCAAAAAAAGCGAAGGGTTTTGTTTCCTTCGCTTTGAGGTCCCGAGCGGATTCGAACCGCTGTAGAAGCTTTTGCAGAGCTCTGCCTAGCCACTCGGCCACAGGACCTAATATGATCAGGCTTTATCGCCCGAACACGTGCAAAATTAGTAATTTTGAACTGATTTACCATAGCAATCAGGAAGATCATTATTAAAACAATTCAATGAACAGCATAGAAGCCTCGGAATTGATCATCAATGCAAGGGGTGCAGTTTACCACCTGGACATCCGTCCGGAAGAACTTGCTGATACCATCATCACCGTTGGAGACCCTTTCAGGGTAGAAAAAGTCAGTAAGTATTTTGACCACATTGAACACCGCTCCAGCCACAGGGAATTCATCACCCATACCGGAACAATCAATGGAAGAAGGATCAGTGTGGTGTCTACAGGCATCGGCCCAGACAATATTGATATTGTCATGAACGAACTGGATGCACTGGTCAACATAGACTTTAACAGCAGAACAGAAAACAAGGAAAAAAAGCAACTGAACATTATCAGGATTGGTACTTCCGGCTCCTTGCAGCCAGAGATTGGGGTGGATAGTTTTGTGGCAAGCACCCATGGCATTGGCCTGGACAATCTGCTGCATTTTTATCCCTACAGGAACAATGAAGTGGAGTCAGAAATGTTGCGGGCATTCAAAACGCAAACCCAATTTAATCCACAGCTCTCCTCCCCTTATGTTACCAGCGCCAGTGCAATATTATTGGCAAAACTGGTGGATGGTTGCCATGCTGGCATAACAGCTACCTGCCCAGGTTTCTATGGCCCTCAGGGTCGCAACCTTCGGCTTGGACTGGCAATGCCACAGCTCAATGACCAATTGACAGCATTCAGGTTCGGCAACCTCAAAATCACCAATTTTGAGATGGAGACTGCAGCCATCTATGGTTTGGGCAAAATGATGGGTCATCATTGCCTTTCTTTGAGTGCTATAGTAGCCAACAGGATTGCGAAGGCTTTCTCTGCGGATGCAGATGCAACGATTGATAAACTGATCAGGCAGGTGCTCGGGGAAATACAAAGGGATGAGGGATAAGGGATGAGCGATTGAGTAATAAAGAATTTATCATGGAAATAATATTTTACAAGTATCAGGGAACGGGGAATGATTTTGTGATCCTGGACAACAGGGATGGCAGTTACAGCAGCATTAGCGAAGAGCAGGTTAAATTCCTCTGCGACCGGAAATTTGGCATTGGTGCAGATGGACTCATGTTATTGGAAACCATCGATGGATTTGATTTCCGGATGAAATACTACAATGCTGACGGAAATGAAGGAAGCATGTGCGGAAATGGTGGAAGGTGCCTGGTTCAGTTTGCCAAAGACATGGGCATCAGTCTTGACCATTATCATTTTTTAGCGGTGGATGGTCCACATGAGGCCGAGTTTGATACAAAAGGTTTGGTCAGGTTGAAGATGCAGGATGTCAATGCAATTACTTCAGACGGTGCTGACAGCGTGCTTGACACAGGATCTCCTCACTACATCAGGTTCATGGATGATCTGGACCAATTGGATGTTTTTGCCGAAGGAAGAAAGATAAGGTACAACAGTCAATACGGTGCAAAAGGCATCAATGTCAACTTTGTTTCCAAAGAAAATGAAGGGATCCGCGTCAGAACCTATGAACGTGGTGTAGAAAATGAAACCCTCAGCTGTGGTACAGGCGTAACGGCAGCGGCCATTGCTGCATCAAATGGGATGGGCGAACAACATGTTTATATCCATGTAGAAGGAGGAAAACTAGAAGTGGCATTCAAAAGGATTGATGAGCAACATTGCAATGACATCTGGTTGATTGGTCCTGCAACCTTCGTCTTCTCAGGAAAAATAACATTGGGGCTGTAAAACAGTATTTATAACCGACATCAATAAATTAAAAGACATGTTCAATATCAGGGTATATGGTATTTTGATCTCAGATGACAACAAGGTGTTGGTCAGTGATGAATTCATCCGGGGCAATTATTATACCAAATTTCCCGGTGGAGGTTTGGAATTTGGCGAAGGCACCCGTGAATGCCTTGCAAGAGAATTCATGGAAGAAATGAGCCTCAAAGTCAGGGTTGGCGAGCATTTGTATACAACGGATTTCTTCCAAATGTCAGCTTTTAATCCTGAGCATCAAATTGTATCCATCTATTACAAGGTATATCCGCTTGAGGAGATCAAGGTACCACTCAGGGAAAAGCAATTTGATTTTGATGAACAACAGATGGCCCTTTACCATGCCACCGGAGAAACAGAGACGTTCAGGATGATTTCCCTCGAATCTTTCAGTGAGGCTTCTGTTCACCTTCCCATTGACAAAGTGGTTGCCACTTTGATCAAGCAAGCATAACCAATTTCCACCATCGGTTTATTTCTTTAGGGCATCCCGGATCTCGGTCAGGAGGCTTTCTGTGGTTGACAGTGGTGCAGGACCTGTCGGAGCCTCTGCCTCTTTCTTTTTGAGTGCGTTGATGCCCTTGATGACCAGGAACATCACAAAGGCAACAATCAAAAAGTCAATGATGACGGTAACAAATGCACCCCACTCCAACGCTACCTCATCTCCATGGGGCACTACAAGGTTGCCCTCTGGGTCTTTGACCTCAGCTACAGCAGATTTGAGCACCAGCTTTTTGTCATAAAAATTGGTTCCACCCGTCAACAGTCCAATCAAAGGTGCTATCAGCTTCTCTGTAAAGGTTGATACCACTTTTCCAAAAGCACCTCCCATAACGAAGGCTACAGCAATGTCTACGAGGTTTCCTTTTAAGGCAAATTCTTTGAATTCTTTGATGAAGGACATGGTGGAAGGTTTAAGGGGTTGAAGGAGTTGAAGGGGTTGAATTGAAAATACCCTTCAAATAGAGGTAAATACGCTAGAACAATTGGAAGTGGAATGAATTTACGAAAAACTTTGCTTACTTGTTCGATACATCAATCTTAATATTCAACTTCTTCTTCAAAGAAAAGAAAACATTTTTTAACACCAATTTTGGCGATGATTTAGGCTACAAAACAAAATGGAATAAAGTGATTATCAATATATTTGTCTAACTCAAGGATTAAATTAAAACAATGAAAAGTATCAATTTTAAGGCCATCTACCCTCACCTGATTGCTGTGGTTGCTTTCCTCATCGTAGCCGTCATCTATTGCAAGCCTGCGCTTGAAGGAAAAGTATTGCAACAATCTGACAATATCCAGTGGAAGGCCATGTACGAAGATCAAAGAAAGGCCAAGGAAGAAACTGGAACACTCCCCCTTTGGACCAATGGAATGTTCAGTGGGATGCCTGGATATCAAATTGCCATGGAGGTAGACAACCCTTTCTCCATCGGTTATGCATTTACACTTTTGACATTCGGACTACCCAAACCTTTTTATTTTTTTATTCTCGCTTCTATTTGTTTTTACTTGCTCACGCAGATCATGGGCATCAACCCATATCTCGGCATTTTTGGAGGATTGTCATATGCTTTTGCCACCTATCATCCGATATTGATTGGAGCAGGACATGAGACCAAAATGATTGCACTGGGATATTTACCGGCTTTTATTGGAGGCTTAATACTGATTTACGAGAAAAAACACCTTTGGGGATTGGCCATTACTGCGCTCTTTACAGGACTTCTTATCAGTGCAAACCATCCACAAATAAGCTACTACGGCATAATCATAGCAATATTTATGACCTTGGGATACATCATTCATTGGGTGAAAGCCAGGGCCTTTAAAACAATGATTATAGCCCTTGGAATCGCATTGTTAGGTGGCATCATTGGAGTGCTTTGCAACATTGTAGTCCTGGCCACAACCATGGAATATTCGAAAGAATCGATACGTGGCGGCAGTGTACTGGCAGATGAAAAAAGTAACAACAACAAAACTGGACTCAACAAAGACTATGCACTTAGTTATAGTTTTAACATCAAAGAGCCGTTGGTCATGATGTTTCCAAGAATATTTGGAGGGAGTACTGGCAACCTGGAAGTCGGCGAAGATAAATCCAAGGCCATTGAAGCCTTGCAACAGATGCCTCAGGAACTTGGTCAGCAGTTACAAGGCTATCTTCAATTCTATTGGGGTGGAATTACGAAGGGAACATCAGGCCCTCCTTATTCAGGAGCTATCGTTTGTATGCTGGCATTGCTTGGACTGTCTTTTTTGCCGAACAAACATAAATGGTGGATGATTGGTGCAACTGTTTTGGCTTTCATGATGAGCTGGGGCAGTTATTTTGAATCTTTCAATGTATTTCTTCTTGATCATCTTCCCATGTACAACAAATTCAGGGCACCGAGCATGATCATGGTTATTCCTACTTTTCTATTCGTCATGAGTGCAATGATAGCAGCACAGCACCTGTTGTTTGAAATGGAAGAAAGATCATCTGAAAGATTCAAAAAGGGCTTGTATGTTGTAGGAGCGATCTTCCTCATTGCCATTACAATTTACTTCAGTGCTGACTTCAAAAGTGAAGGCGACAAAATGTTAATTGATCAAGTGAGTCAGATTCAAGATGCACAGCAAAGAGAAGCCATCATGCCTTCTGTAAGAAACTTCACCAATGGACTCCAAGAAGACAGGAAATCACTGTTTATCAATGATTTCTTGAGAAGTTTAATGTTTGTTCTGGTTGCAGCGGCTGCACTTTGGTTGACCATGAAGAAAAAGGTAAAAGCAAACATTGCTTTACTGGTAATCATAGCATTTTCAATGATTGATTTATTATTCATAGATTCAAAATACCTGAATGCATCAAACTACCAGGATCCAATCGAGTATGAACAAAATTTCAGCCCCTCACCTGTAAACATTGAAATTTCAAAAGACACAAGCACTTACAGAGTATTTGACATTTCCAACGGAGTAGAAACAGCCTTCAACGGAAACGCTTTGACAAGCGTATTTCATCAATCTATAGGAGGATACCATGCAGCAAAACTGAGCATCTACCAAGATTTGATTGAAAAACAATTATACAAGTTCCCCAACTGTTCCCCGACCATTGATATGTTAAATACCAAATACATTATTTTCAGGGATCCTCAAAGCAATCAGATTTCATACCAGGTGAATCCTAATGCAGCAGGCACATGCTGGCTAGTGGATACAATATCAATCATCAAAGATCCTGTTAAAGTCATGAGCAGTCTTGATTCACTCAACATTCGGACTACTGCCGTGATTGAAAAAGAACTGAAAACAAATATCAGTACAATTAACAATGGCGATTCAATTTGGCTATTGAACAATAAGCACGACGAAATAAATTATCAATCAAATACATCAGGTACGAGGTTTGCGGTCTTTAGTGAAGTGTATTACAAAGATGGGTGGAAAGCCTATATCGACGGAAAGGAAACAGACATTTACAAAACCAATTATGTATTAAGAGGGTTGATCATACCAGCAGGCAAACATGAAATAAAATTTGAATTTAAACCAAGTAGCTATACAAAAGGGAGACCCATTGCTATAATTGCAAGTGGTTTAATATGGATACTGCTCATTGCAAATACCCTATTATTTTTCAAGAAACAGCAATAATCAAATTACTTTAAAAAAATGAGGCTTGCGAGAAAAATAATATGGAAGCAATTTCCATACCATCAATACATTTCTAAAATAAAATAAAGACTTATTTGAAATAGCATAAAAAGAATTTCTCAGAAATAAATATTCCATTGGGATGAGTAGAATATTTATCATTGAACCAAAAGTATGCGACAAAAGATGGAATGAAAAGATTAAAGATCCGTAAGTCTTTAAAATCATTAAATGATTTGAAACTAAAAGCTGAGAGCCTTTTCTATCAAAAAGATTTGAATAACTGTTGTCTGATGATTTTGTAACGGCCTGAATGGTTCCACTTACAAGATGAACAACTTGACTATCACCCAAAATAACCAATTTACCAATTTTGGATAACCTAAAACACCACTCAATCTCTTCAGCATAAAGGAAAAATTCTTCATCCAATAAACCCGCTTTTGAAATAGCCTCTTTTTTTATCATGATAAAAGCACCATTGATCCACTCTACTTCACTAATCATCGATGCTTTTTTTACATGGGGTGGATTTATATGAAAAAAAGAAGCAACTGATTTTAAACAAACCCCCAAATAAGGAATTGGTAAAAGATAATTTAAACCAGCTGTGAAAAATTTAGACCCAGAAATCTGATTTGTCAAATCAGGATTTAACAACTGAACACCACAAGCGACATAATCAGAATATGCAAATTGGGAAAAACATTTATTTATAGCGTCATTAAGTATTATCGTATCAGGATTCAAAAGTAATATGGTATTGTATTTAGAAAATTCTATACCGCGATTGTTTGCTCTAGCAAAACCAGCGTTATAGCCCATTTCACACCAAATTACTTTCGGATCTAAATCCTGAATGAATGTTTTCCCAATATCTGATGCATCATTATTGACTATAATTATCTCATGATCACAATTAATACCAAATTTTTGGATACTTTTAATGCATTCAGATATTAATTGTAGAGATTTGTAATTAACAATAATTATAGAAAGTCCAAACATTGGTTTTTTATATCTTCGTTCAAATATCGTATAAAATAATTAATTGTGAATCCTATTGATATAATAATCATCACTTATCAGCGTCAAAAAGAACTCAAGGAGCTCCTATACAATATTCAAGAAATCAAATACAAAAACCTTTATCTAAACAAGGTAATTATAATAGACAATGACAATTCAAGTTCTGGTTCAATAGATATTTCAAAAATACAAAATGAAATAGACTATAAAATAGACTACTTTAAATCTGATGAAAATCTCGGAGTCGCAAGAGGAAGAAATTTAGGCATTAAAAAATCAGAGGCTGAATTTTTATTTTTCATAGATGATGATGCAGAAATCAAACATCCAAACTGCTTGAAAACCTTTCATGAATTCATGTTGTTACAACCTGAAGATGTTGCTATATTTTCATTAAAAATACTCTATTTTCAAAATCATGAATTTCAAAAAAACGCCTTCCCACACAAAAAATTCAACAAGTATTATAAATTTTCTAATTTTTGCACAAACTATTTCATAGGTGCAGGTCATATAATCAAAAGAACATGTCTGTTAAAAACATCTCTTTATCCCAATGATATATTCTATGGTATGGAAGAATACGACTTAAGTTACCAAATGATAAAGAGCGGATACAAAATCATGTACACTGACTCAATTACAATACTTCATAAAGAATCTCCCAAAGGGCGTCAAATAAAATTAGAAAAAAGTAGATCGTTATGGATGAATAAAAGTATCATAGCATTCAAGTACCTTCCGACGCATTACTTTATCAGTACATGTTTTTTATGGTCGTTAAAATTTGTGGCTGATACAAAATTCAATATCAAGGAATGTATAAAAACGTATTCACAAATCTTTAGAAAATTAAAATCAACTGAGAAAAATAAACTTTCATTAGAAAATATTTCATATTTAAAATCAGTTGAAGCCAGATTGTGGTATTAAAAATTAATTGAATACTCTCATATGCATGTAAGAAAATAACATCAAAATCTTAGAGAGTAAGCCAATTTTTAAATACTTTAAAGAGAAATGTGACTGTAAAGAAATAATATCTTTTATAAAAAAAGGCGCTTCCTTCTTATGGTATTCAGTAAAAGCCTCAACTGATCTTATTCCAAGATTTCTAATTAATCTCCACCAAGCGTCATAAACAAGAATATTATTCAACATTTTTGAATCATATTTTTCGAAAAATATCATGCTCTCAGGAATTTCTACATGGGGATTACCCTTAACATAATTTGTAATTTGGGAAGAATTATAACTGACACAAATGAGCGGTTGGTTGATATACCCAATCTTATACTTTAAAGAAAGCCTTAAATAATATTCCCAATCAACGATCCATTTTAATCTTTTATCAAATGTTTCTGAAATACTCTTTTTAAACATCATGACTGAAGGCGGTCCAATTAT
>CAITQQ010000107.1 GCA_903894575.1 uncultured bacterium | reverse complement strand
CCCATAATCTTGCTGCCTTGAAAGACTGGCTTGAAGGCAAGGGCGCAACGGCTACTTTTTTTTGCCTGAGTTCACTCACCCCTGAAGTGACTGCGCAGTTAAGGGCATTGTCTGATGCTGGTCATGAAATAGCTTCACATGGCCATTCCCATACAAGCCTGAGTCAATTGAATCCACTCAGTTTGAAGCAGGAGCTGGAAATTTCCAAGGACATACTGGAACAGCTTACAGGCTGTCCTGTTCGCGGATTCAGGGCACCCAATTTTTCAATAACAGATCAGGCCATTGATGCCATTGCAGCTGCTGGGTACCGATACGATTCAAGTGTTTATGATGTTCCCTGGCATCCTGGTTATGGAAAATTGGTTCACCAGAAAATGGGGGATAAGCCCTATAGTTTTTCCAATGGATTGTTGGAACTGCCTCTTTCCATTTGGCGTAAATCAGGATTGTCCATTCCAATGGCTGGTGGTGCGTATATCCGCCACTTTCCACCAGGCTTGTTCAAAAAAGCCGCGCTTCAGTTGGCGCGTGCCGGGTATTTTCATTTTTACATGCACCCCTGGGAATTCGATCAAGACCATCCCATTCCTCCCAAGCTGCGCATCTTGGACAGGGTCCGTCATTTTCGCAACATAAAGCAGTTGCCGAATAGGCTAGATGCTCTTTCTTCAAAAATGCAGTTCACCAGCATCGCCCATTTTATCGGTGAGCAGCCTACAACCTAATTCTGTATCTTCGCGCATTAACCCACAACGCTATGTCATCGCATTCATGGTATAATTTCTTGAACCAGGAGGCCTCGGTTTCTGGCCTTTCCAACTTCCTCGGTCATCTTTTCCGATTGATCAAAAAGAACCTTGTGCTGCTCTTGGCCTTCCTCTTGTTGGGCGGGGCAATGGGTGGGCTTGTCAGCCTGTTCAAACCCATAAAATACAAAGCCGAAATTGTTTTTGCTGCAGAGGAGGAAGGTGCCAATGCGTTTGAAGGATTGATGGCCCAATTTGGCCTCGATGTGGGTGGTGCCAACACAGGTGGTGTTTTTGTGGGTGAGGCATTGATCAAAGTATTTCAAACCCGCCAGATGCTGGAAAGGGCTTTGTTGAAAAAAGCTTTCCTCAATGGAGATTCGGTTGTTCTTGCCCAATTTCTTTTGCCATCTACAAAGTTTGGTAAAAAATCCATTTTCAAAGAAGTGAAATTCAACGTCGATAGAAGCAAACAAGATCGACTGGCAGACAGTGCGCTTTTTCTGCTCCAAGACCATGTTCGCACCAAGTTGTTGAGTGTAAGCAAACCTGATAAAAGACAGAGCATCATCCACCTGAATGTTACACACAACGATCCTGCATTTGCCAAGGCAATGTCAGAAACCCTTTTGACGCAGGTATCTGATTATTATATTGAAATCATGACCAAAAAATCCCGGCACAATCTTTCTATTTTGCAGGCCGAGTCTGATTCCATCAAACAAGTTATGAACCTTAACCTGAGTTCCAATGCCATGGAATCTGATTTGAATGTCAATCCACTAAAGCAAAGCTTGCGTGTCAATCAAAATCGAAAAATGATTGACCTGCAGGTCAGTGTGGCCCTTTATGGTGAAATTGTGAAGAACCTGAAATTGGCAGAGATCAGCCTCCGAAAGCAAACCCCTTTGATTCAAGTCATTGACAGTCCTGTCATGCCGCTGGAAGAATCCGGCTATGAATGGTGGGAATGGATCATCATTGGAATGCTGATGGGTACTGTCTTTTTTGGTTTTGTCATATACAAAAAGGATTCAGGTTCTGGCACCTTGACAGCAAGCTAAATCAACAAGTTTGGATCCTAGATCATTTTTATTGTACATCGCAAAAGGCATCACCATGCTATCCGGCTTGGGTGTACAACTGTTGGTGGCAAGGTTGGCTGGTGTTGAAGGTTTTGGGACTTGGAGCTTGTTCATGAATCTCTTCTTGATCTTTAGCACATTGTCTGATTGGGGCACCAGTTTAAATGGTCCACGAATGATGCAATTGTCTGGTACGGAAATCTGGATCAGCAACGCACGTTTCTGGAGAATGAGGTTGTCTTGGTTGGCTGCAGTGGGGATGTTAGGGATAATCATTGTTTTCTATTCAACTCAGGCCTCTACTTTGTTATGGGGGCTTCCCATGGTGATTCTCTACGGATTCATGTCTGATTGGTATGATCGTGGAATCCAAAGACCTGACAGGGTTGCTTACCGTCAAATCACACAGGGGATTGCACAATTGGCTGGTGTGGCCATTGTTGTATGGTTCAATGGCAGCTTATCCATGGCATTGGCCATTTATGCGGGCATTGCAGCGCTCACCTTCCTTGTTTGGCATCGTCGCCAACTGCCTGAAGACAGTCATCCGAAAAATGTCAGCTGGTTGGGTACTCAATTCCCCGTCTTGTTGGGTTGGTCTGCTTATTTTCTTACCTATAATTTGCCAGTGCTGCTGTTGGGCTTTTTCTCAGGAGCAGCCATTACTGGGTTTTATTCCAGCCACTATTTTTTGTACACTAGCCTTGCTACATTGTCAGTGATTACCATGGATGTATTCATGGCGAAACCCAACAGCAAGGAATATGGGAAATGGTTGGGTTTATTTACCATACTTGCCATGTTGGGGATTGCCGCCAGCAAATGGTATTATCCAATCTTATTTGATTCAAAAGGTTTTGCTTGGGACGCTTCCCTGACTCTTTTCATGGTCATCTTATGTGCTTTGCATGCTTGGCGCTTGTTCTGCATCAACGGCTTGTTGAACAAGGCCTCGACCAAATCATTCGGCCGTTGGAATATGTTGTCCCTTGGCCTACATTTAGCATTGATTGGGGCACTTGTAGCATTGGGCAAAAGCTATACCCCTTATGCAGCTGCTCTGCTGTTGTTGGTGGCAGAAGCTTGTACCTTGGTGGTTTTTCAATTCATTAAAAGACAGAGCCATGTTTAAAGCATACTTAGACAGCTTACTTGCCTGGCTTTTGAAAATATTGAGGCCGTTGATTTATCTGCCCAATGTTACTCCATTGAAGGAGCTGTTCAGTTCTGAGATTTTTCCATGGGCTTTTGTATACAGCCTCAGAAGGCGTTTG
>CAITQQ010000106.1 GCA_903894575.1 uncultured bacterium | reverse complement strand
GGCCTCACTGCACCCGGACTGATTGGTGCTGACGTTTGTCACCTGAACCTGCACAAAACCTTTGCCATACCTCATGGTGGCGGTGGACCCGGCATGGGGCCCATTTGTGTGAAGGATCATTTGGCCCCCTTCTTGCCAGGACATACCCAAACCTCCGGCACTGAACTGGACATTACCAAAGGAAATACTGCTGTGAGCGGTGCCCCATTTGGAAGCGCAAGCATTTTGCTGATCAGCTACGGATATATCAGGATGCTGGGCGGAAATGGCCTGAAAGCTTCTACAGAATATGCCATCCTCAACGCCAACTACATGAAGGCAAGGCTCACAGGTCATTATGATGTATTGTACCTGGGAAAGAATGGTACATGCGCACATGAATTCATCGTAGACCTCAGGCCTTTCAAGAAATCTGCTGATATCGAAGCTGAAGATCTTGCCAAGCGACTGATGGACTATGGATTCCATGCTCCAACCCTGAGTTTTCCTGTACCCGGCACCGTGATGATCGAACCAACAGAAAGTGAGGACAAGGGTGAGCTGGACAGGTTCTGTGATGCAATGATTGCGATCAGAAACGAGATCCGTGAAATCGAAGAAGGGCAGGCGGATAAAAAAGACAATGTCTTGAAAAGAGCACCCCATACCATGGCCAATATCTGCGGAAATGACTGGGACAGGCCCTATTCAAGGGAGAAAGCAGCCTTCCCGGAAGACAGGATAAGGAGCAACAAGTTTTGGCCAAGCATTGCCAGGGTAAACAATACCTATGGCGACAGAAACCTGGTCTGCACTTGTGAGCCAGTCAGCAGCTATGCAGAATAGCCAAGGGGCTGATATTTTTTCAGATTTTTTTCTTCATTTTATGCGTAAAATGGGTGACTTGTCGTAAATTCAAACGACAGCTTGCCCCTACCTTAGATTTTATTTACCCAAAAGATCTATTCAATAGATTTTATCAAAAAACTGCTTTCTTATGGCAAGAAATCGGGGATTATACCGTCCGGAATTTGAAAGAGATGCATGTGGCATTGGCTTTGTAGCCAACATCAAAGGCAACAAAAATCACCAGGTGGTTTCTGACGCCCTCACCATTCTGGAAAACATGGAACACAGGGGTGCCTGTGGATGCGAAAGCAATACTGGAGATGGCGCCGGTATCCTGATTCAAACACCCCATGCCTTCTTCTTTGACGAATGCCTCAAAATGGGAGTTCATCTTCCTGCATTCGGTCGTTATGGAGTGGGCGCTGTTTTCTTTCCAAGGGAAATAAGGCTCAGGGAAGAATGCAGAGACATTTTTAGCAGAACCGCAGAAGAGCTTGGCCTTGAGGTACTTGCGTGGAGAAAGGTTCCTGTCAATCCTGAAGACATTGGTTTTACCGCCCGTTCGGTTGAACCTGAAATAGAGCAGGTGTTCGTAGCCTGCCCAGACCATATCACCGACCCGATGGCTTTTGAAAGAAAGCTTTTTGTGTTGAGGAACTATGCAAGCCATTTGATCAACAACAGTGTAAAGAAGGATCCTATTGGATTTTATATTGCGTCCCTCTCCTATAAGGTAATTGTTTACAAAGGACAACTCACCAGTAAGCAAGTAAGAACCTATTACCCAGACCTGAACAACAAAAAGGTTGTCAGTGCGCTCGGTCTGGTGCATTCCCGGTTCGCCACCAATACCTTTCCTTCCTGGAAACTGGCCCAACCTTTCCGCTTCATTGCCCACAATGGTGAGATCAATACCCTGCAAGGAAACCTGAACTGGATCAAAACCAATGAGAAGGGCTATACATCTCCCTATTTCTCCAAAGAGGAAATGGACATGTTGCTCCCTTTGATTTCAGGTAGCCAGAGCGACTCCGCGAGCCTGGACAACATGATGGAACTGCTCACCATGACCGGAAGGTCTCTTCCCCATGTCATGATGATGCTGATTCCCGAAGCCTGGGATGGCAACGAGAGCATGGATCCGGAAAAGAAAGCCTTTTATGAGTTTCATGCCTCTGTCATGGAACCCTGGGATGGCCCAGCATCTATCTCCTTCACAGATGGAAGGATGATTGGTGCCACACTGGATAGAAATGGACTGAGGCCCTCCAGGTACTGTGTAACCTCAGACGACAGGGTTATCATGGCCTCTGAAACAGGTGCACTTCCAGTAGACCCATCCTTGATCATTGAAAATGGAAGGCTGCAACCTGGAAAAATGTTCATTGTTGACATTGAAGAAGGTCGCATCATCAGTGATGATGAAGTCAAAAAAAGCATTTGCAGCCAGAAGCCCTATGGCGATTGGCTAAACAAATACAAGATCAGGCTCAACGAACTGCCAGAACCTAGGGTCATGTTCACCCACCTGGAACATGAGCAGGTTTTCAAATACCAAAAGGCATTTGGCTACAGTTCAGAAGACCTTGACAACATCATTGCCCCCATGGCCTTGGAAGGGAAAGAGCCGATTGGCTCCATGGGTACAGATGTTCCCCTCGCCATTTTGAGTGAGCAGCCCCAACACCTGAGCAGCTATTTTAAACAGCTGTTTGCACAGGTAACCAATCCGCCCATTGACCCAATCAGAGAAAGATTGGTGATGTCACTTGCATCCTTCGTTGGGAACAACGGGAACATGTTGATCGAAGATCCATTGAGCTGTCATACCGTTGCCCTCAAGCACCCGGTACTGACCAACAAGGACCTTGAGAAAATTAGAAGCATCGATACCGGCATCTTCCAGGCAAAAACCCTGCAATGTTATTTCAGGGCAGATGGAACTCCAGGAACTTTGAAAAAAGCGCTGGACAGGATTTGCCGCTATGCCGTTGATGCTGTAGAGGATGGATTTGAGGTATTGGTCTTGCAAGACAGGGCCATCGACTCAGACCATGCCCCTATCCCATCCTTGCTTTCAACTGCCGCCATTCATCACCACCTGATCAGAAAAGGATACAGGGGAAAGGTGGGTATTATTGTAGAAGCTGGTGATGTTTGGGAAGTACATCATTTTGCCTGCCTGATTGGATTTGGCGCTACTGCCATCAATCCTTACTTGGCACTGTCCTCTATTCGAGACATGCGCCTGCATGGCAAGATTGATACAGACCTTGATCCTGAACTGCTCAAGAAAAATTATATCAAAGCCGTCAATGAAGGATTGTTAAAGGTATTCTCCAAGATGGGCATCTCCACACTCCAATCCTACCAAGGAGCCCAGATATTTGAAATCATCGGACTCAACAAGGAAGTGGTAGATAAATGTTTTACCGGTGCGGTTTCCCGAATAGAAGGCATGGGCCTCGATGAGATTGCCAGAGAAGCACTGGTCAAGCATTCCCTGGCCTTCAGCAAAAAAAGCATCCCTGTTGACCGATTGCCTGTGGGCGGAATTTATCAATGGAAAAGAAAAGGTGAATTCCATCTTTTCAATCCACAGACCATCCATTTGCTGCAACACTCCACGCGCATTGGAGACTACTCCGTTTTCAAAAAATATTCAAAGCTTGTCAACGACCAAAGCGAAAAAGCCTGTACCCTCAGGAGCCTTTTCGAGCTCAACCCGCTAAGGCCTTCCATTTCGATTGACGAAGTTGAGCCAGCGGAGAACCTCTACAAAAGATTCGCAACAGGAGCCATGTCTTTTGGTTCTATCTCATGGGAAGCCCACACCACGCTGGCCATTGCAATGAACAGGCTGGGTGGAAAAAGCAATACCGGTGAAGGTGGCGAAGATGAGATCCGCTACCAGCCAATGGAAAATGGTGATTCCATGCGCTCTTCGATCAAACAGGTGGCCTCCGCCAGGTTTGGTGTAACCAGCCAATACCTGACCGAAGCCGATGAGTTGCAGATCAAGATGGCACAGGGAGCCAAGCCCGGAGAAGGCGGACAGTTGCCTGGCCATAAGGTAGATGACTGGATTGGCAGGGTAAGGCATTCAACGCCCGGCGTTGGATTGATATCTCCACCTCCACACCATGATATTTATTCCATTGAAGATCTGGCACAGCTGATTTTTGATTTGAAAAATGCCAACAGAAAGGCCAGGATCAGCGTAAAGCTGGTATCCAAGGCCGGCGTAGGCACCATCGCAGCAGGCGTTGCCAAAGCCAAGGCAGATGTGGTACTGATTTCCGGCAATGACGGCGGAACAGGTGCCTCTCCAGTGAGCTCCATCAAGCATGCAGGATTGCCCTGGGAACTGGGATTGGCCGAGGCCCACCAGACCCTGGTAAAAAACAAGTTGCGCAGCAGGGTTACTGTACAGGCGGACGGACAATTGAAAACAGGAAGAGATATCGCCATAGCCACACTCTTGGGTGCGGAAGAATGGGGCGTTGCCACTGCAGCACTGGTAGTGGAAGGCTGTATCATGATGCGCAAATGTCACTTGAATACATGCCCTGTTGGTGTTGCCACTCAGGATCCTGAACTCAGGAAAAGATTCAATGGTGCAGCAGAATATGTTGTCAACTTCATTCAATTCCTCACCAGGGAACTGAGGGAAATCATGGCAGAACTGGGATACAGAACCATTGAGGAAATGGTTGGGCAATCAAATGTGTTGAAAGTAAGGGAAGGCATCAACCACTGGAAATACAGCAAGCTTGACTTATCCCCCATCCTATACAAAGAACCTGCTGACGCCTTCACAGGTTTGTATAAACAAGAAGAACAAGACCATGGCATTGCAGGAGTGCTTGACTGGAGACTGATTGAAGAGGCTGCACCTGCTTTGGAAAAACAACAAAAGGTACTGATCAGTTCGCCCATCAAAAATACAGACAGAACCACCGGCACCATGCTCAGCAATGAAATCACCAAGAAATATGGAGCTGCTGGTTTACCAGAAGATACTGTTCACCTGAAGTTCAAGGGAACTGCCGGACAGAGTTTTGGAGCCTTCAATACCCTTGGTGTAACCCTGGAATTGGAAGGAGACGCCAATGACTATTTCGGAAAGGGCTTGAGTGGTGCCAAGATGATTGTTTACCCGCACAAAGAATCAGGATTTGTGGCTGAAGAGAATATCTTGATTGGTAACGTAGCATTCTATGGAGCTACCTCTGGCAAGGCATTTATCCGAGGTAAGGCTGGCGAACGTTTCGCAGTCAGGAATTCAGGTGCTACAGCAGTAGTGGAAGGTGTTGGCGACCATGGATGCGAATACATGACCGGAGGCACAGTTGTTGTACTGGGCAGTACCGGAAGAAATTTTGCTGCAGGCATGAGCGGTGGTATCGCCTATGTGTATGACATCCTTGGCCAATTCAGTGAAAACTGTAACATGGAAATGGTAGACCTTGATCCGATTGGCGATGATGATATGGAAACATTGAAATCATTGCTCAGCGAACATGTGGCCACAACCGGAAGCAATGTAGCAAAGTTCATTTTGAGTGATCTTGACAATCAAATAAAACAATTCATAAAAGTATATCCGCGCGACTACAAGAAAGTGATGGAAATGAAAAAAGCCGGAAAAACTGCAATCATCAAATAACCTTATCAATGGGAAAGCCTACAGGATTTTTGGAATATACAAGGGTCAGTCCTTCCAAAACAGCAGCGACTGAGAGGATTCAGCATTTCAATGAATTTGTGAAACCTTTTGAGCCGAAGGAGCTCAACAAACAGGCTGCGCGTTGCATGAACTGTGGTGTCCCCTTCTGCCACAGCGGGTGTCCTTTGGGAAACATCATACCAGAATTCAATGATGCCGTATACAGGGAGAGCTGGGAAGAAGCCTATGAAATACTCAGCTCAACGAATAATTTCCCTGAATTTACAGGAAGAATTTGCCCTGCCCCCTGTGAAAGTTCCTGTGTACTGGGAATCAACCAGCCACCCGTGAACATTGAAGAGATCGAGAAACATATCATTGAAATAGCTTTTGATAAAGGATATGTAAAGCCAAAGATTCCTGTACTCCGTACTGGTAAAAAAATTGCGGTGATAGGCAGCGGCCCTGCTGGCCTTGCTGCTGCGGCACAACTGAACCAGGCCGGTCACCAGGTAACGGTTTTTGAGCGTGACGAAAAACCAGGAGGACTGCTTCGCTATGGTATTCCAGATTTTAAACTCGAGAAGAACGTCATTGACAGGAGAATAGCCTTGTTGGAAGAAGAAGGCATCGTTTTCAAGTGCAATGCCAATGTAGGTGTGAACGTAAATATCAATGATCTCACCAGAGACTTTAATGCCATCGTTCTGGCTGGAGGATCCACCATACCCAGAGACCTGCCCATACCTGGAAGGGAATTGAATGGCGTGCATTATGCCATGCATTTCCTGAAACAACAGAATAAACTGGTAGCGGGCAGCGATCCATTGGCCCAAAAAAATATTGAAAGCAATGTGCTGGACCATCTGCTTTCTGCAGAAGGAAAAAATGTGGTGGTGATTGGCGGCGGAGATACCGGAAGCGATTGTGTTGGAACCTCCAACAGGCAAGGCGCAGCCAGCATCACCCAATTCGAACTGATGCCAAAACCTCCTGAAAGCAGGACCTCCATCATGCCATGGCCAACCTACCCTATGGTCTTGAAAACAACGACCTCACATGAGGAAGGTTGTGAAAGACAATGGGCTGTTGCCACCAAAGAATTCATTGGAGATGAAAAAGGCAACCTGAAAGCCCTCAAAACAGTTGAATTGGAATGGAAATCAGAAGATGGAAGACCCAGCAAGTTTACAGAGCGGGCTGGTTCTGAAAAAGTCATTCCCTGTGAACTGGTATTGCTGGCCATGGGCTTTGTGGCACCTCAAAAAACCGGCATGCTCGACACACTCGATATTGAATTGGATGAAAGGGGCAACGTAAAAGCCACTGAGAAAGAATTCAAAACGAATATCGGAAAGATTTTCGCCTGCGGCGACATGAGAAGAGGGCAATCATTGGTTGTTTGGGCGATCAGTGAAGGAAGAGAGTGCGCAAGAAAAGTAGATGAGTTTCTGATGGGCGTCTCCTATTTGGAATCTAAAGACAGCAGCTTGCTCGTCTGATTTCACAACTAAAACTTTAATTCTTTAGGCCGGTTAAAGAACCGGCCTATTTTTTTCAATGAATTACATATTATATATTTTTATATGCATTATATTACTACATTTTATTTTTCCACATTTAAATTACATTATTCTATATTTAACTATATATCAATGTTTTACGACAAATAACATAACATATTACATTTATTTATATGTATATGTTTTATTTATTTATTGTCTAGTATTTATATATTTGCCATTATAAATGATCTTTTAACCAAAATTATTCAACAATGAATTCAAAATCACTAAGAGACAAGCTGCCTTTTCTGGTGTTGGCAATCATTGCCATTGCAGCCATTTTCGTTCCAGTATTACCCAACTTTGAGGACAAAGAAGGGGTTTACAATGGAGCAGACATCACATGGATTTTGATTGCAACCGCATTGGTTTTTCTGATGACCCCCGGTCTTGCCTTTTTCTATGGCGGAATGGTTCACAGAAAGAATGTTATTTCTACCATGATCAAAAGCACAGTGGCAGCAGGAGTCGTTACCGTGATTTGGATCACCTTTGGCTACAGCTTATGCTTTGGCGACTCATTGGGCGGTTTCATCGGAAGCCCGATGACAAATTTCTTTTTCAAGGATGTCGCCAATGCAGCCCCCTGGTCATTGGCTCCCAGCATTCCCAAATCACTCTTTGCCCTGTTTCAGTTGATGTTTGCCATCATCACCCCAGGCTTGGTGGTAGGGGCTTTGGCTGAGCGTGTAAAGTTCACTTCTTATATTCTTTTCATCATCTTGTTCAGCATACTTGTTTACGCTCCCCTCGCCCATTGGAGCTGGCACCCTGAAGGATTCCTGTTCAAAATGGGAGCCCTTGATTTTGCAGGTGGAACCGTAGTGCATATTTCTGCAGGTTGTGCAGCATTGGCTGGAGCACTGGTACTCAAGCGCAGAAAAGCACATTTGGAAGGTGTTGAAATCCCTCCCGCAAACGTTCCTTATGTATTGATTGGAACAGGATTGCTCTGGTTCGGTTGGTTTGGCTTCAATGCAGGTTCTGCATTGGGTGCCAATGGCTTGGCTGTATCTGCTTTCGCAACAACCAACACTGCCGCTGCTGCAGCTGGTCTTTCCTGGATGTTCTTTGACGTAATGAAAGGCAAGAAGCCGTCAGTAATGGGATTCTGTATTGGCGCTGTTGTTGGCCTGGTAGCCATCACACCTGGTGCTGGTTTTGTAGGCATCCCACAAAGTATTTTTATCGGAGTGATTGCAGCCATCATTTCAAACATTGCTGTTCACTACAAGCAGAAATCAAATCTTGATGACACACTGGATGTATTCCCCTGCCACGGACTGGGTGGTATTGTTGGGATGATCCTCACTGGTGTATTTGCGACCAAAGCCGTGAATGGTGCTGGCAATGATGGATTGTTTTATGGTAATGCTGAATTTTTCTTCACGCAATTGAAGGCCATGGGTATTGCTGTGGTATACTCATTCGTGGTATCCTACATCATCTTCAAGTTCATCAACCTCATCCAACCACTCAGGGTTTCAGAAGAGGAAGAAGAAATGGGATTGGATGCCTCCCAACATGATGAGAAATACGGCAGAAATCCTCAAAAAAGTTAAGATGATCAAATAATAACAAGGGTACAGCGCAAGGCGGTGTTGGACTAGAACATTCGCCTCTGCCATACCCTCTTTTTAGAACTAAAAACCATAACAATGTTACGAAAACTTTACGTAATGGGTGCCTTCATGGCCCTAGGCTTCAATGCCATCGCACAAACAGATTCAGCCGCAGCAAAGAAATCAAACTTCAGTTTCAGTGGGTCAGTGGACGGATATTTTAGGGCTGATTTTGCAAAAGACGCCGGAAACAACAGGACCAGCTTTACCAATAGTACAGGAAAACTTGCCCTGGGTATGGTTTCTGCTAAAATGGATTACACTGCCAAGAAATTCTCCTTTACCGCAGACCTTGGTGTAGGCAAAAGGGCAAAAGAATTTGCTTACAATGACAAGGGTGTCCTGGCCAGCGTAAAACAGCTCTATGTAGCGTATGCTGCGACGGACTGGCTGAAACTCACTGCCGGAACCTGGGCCACACACGTAGGATATGAATTGGTGGATCCATTTGGAAACAGGAACTACAGCATGTCTTACATGTTTTCTTACGGACCATTTCTTCATACAGGCGCAAAAGCTGATCTCACTTTTGGAGGTACTGGCCTGATGATTGGCGTTGCCAATCCAACAGACTACCGAAAAGCACCAGATGCAAGTAAAAAGGCCTTGCTTTTCCAATTCAGCCAGGCCATTACTGATGATGTAAAAGTTTACCTCAACTATGTTGGCGCTCAACGCCCATCAGACTCTGCCAAAACCAGTCAGTTTGATTTGGTAATGACAGCAAAAATCAGCGATATTTTCAATCTTGGAGTCAATGGCACCGTTTGCAGCATAAAACCACAGAGCCGTAATGTATATGGAGATGCCTCATCCTGGTCTGGCATTGCGACTTATCTCAATATTGATCCCACCGAAAAGTTTGGCATCACACTGAGGTCTGAAATTTTCAATGATAAAAACCAATTGGCAGCCTTGGGTGCAGCCACATCAGGAGCGAGCATATTTGCCAACACCCTTTCTGCAAATATCAAATTGGGTGGATTCACCATTGTACCTGAGTTGCGCTTAGAGTCTGCTGGAGAGAATATTTACTTTTCCAAGGCAGGTACAGGAGCCAGATCAGCAACAAGCTTCCTTGTCGCAGGCTATTACAAATTCTAGTCTATAGTTTTGGGTCATAAATAGTACGGAGGCGGCTTTCCAGTCGCCTCCTTTTTATTTATTTCTTCCTGAAAAAGATCCTTACAGGAACGCCCTTGAAATTGAATTTTTCCCTCAGCTTGTTCTCAAGGTAATTCCTATACGGTGCCTTGATATCGTCAGGATAATTGGTAAAAAATGCGAAGGAAGGAACAGCCGTTGGTAGTTGGGTGATGAATTTGATCTTCACTGTATTTCCCCGGACTACTGGAGGATGGTAGGCCTCAATCACTGGCAACATTTCTTCATTCAGCACGGAGGTCTGGATTCTCCTCTTTCTGCTTTCATACACCTCCAATGCGGTTTCCACTACCTTGAAGACCCTGGTTTTTTCTTTTGCTGATATGAAAAGAACAGGGATATCTGTGAAAGGTGCCAAACGGCCTTTGAGTTCTTTTTCGTAATCTTTTGCGGTATTTGTTGTCTTTTCAACGGTATCCCACTTGTTGACAAGAAATACAATCCCCTTGCCTTTTTTGACTGCCAACGAAAATATATTCAGGTCTTGTTGGGCAATCCCTTTTTCAGCATCAATCATCATGAGGCAAACATCTGCTTCATCCACCGCTTTTATGGCACGGATAACAGAATAGAATTCTATGTCCTCATGCACTTTGGTCTTTCTTCTTATACCTGCAGTATCAATCAGGATCAGTTCCTTTTGAAACAGGTTGTAGTGGGTATGAATCGTATCCCTTGTGGTTCCTGCAATTTCACTTACGATGGTTCGTTCTGTTCCCACCATGGCATTCAACAACGAAGACTTACCCACATTGGGCTGCCCTATGATGGCAATGCGCGGAAGATTCTCATCAGGAACCTCCACATCAGCATCAATGAGCGATGCAATATCGTCCAACAACTCCCCAGTTCCACTACCGGACATGGAGGAAAGGAAATGGGTATGGTCAAAACCCAGGGCATAAAATTCTGTTGCATCAAGCTGGCGTGCATTGTTATCGACTTTGTTGACAGCAAGAAAAACAGGCTTCTTTGATACCCGAAGAATATCGGTCATGGCTTCATCCAGTGTTGTTATACCCGTCGTTACGTCGGTCATGAAAATGATCGCATTGGCTTCCTCTACTGCAATCATCACCTGTTCCCTTATCTCCTTTTCAAAAATCTCAACGCCAAAGGGAACAAATCCCCCGGTATCAATGATATTAAAGGTTTTGCCATTCCATTCAGAAACACCATATTGCCTATCGCGGGTAACACCAGGCGTGTCCTCTACGATGGCTTTGCGTTGCTCCAGCATGCGGTTGAAAAACGTACTCTTGCCCACATTGGGTCTTCCTACTATTGCTACTGTAAATCCAGACATAATTGTTTTTTCTATCGTTTATTGTTTGAAGGAAGCATTCCATTGATGCATCAAGGCCAATACGCCCTCTTCCTTCTTCAAGTTTATCTTGTTTTTCCTGGCCCAATCTTCCAACTTGCCTATCGCAGGCAAAGCACTAAAGATAGCGTCTTCAGAAAGTTTTTTCAATGGTGTTATGCGCCCGTTCACGCCAACATAATAAGCATAAGTTGTGCCGAAATAATATCGCTTCAAAGTACCGAAAAGTGAATCTGCTGTTACTACATTTTTTTTAGCAATCTTGTACAAAACAGCCTGACCCTTGTTCAATTGTTCAGCATAATCACCCATTGGCTTAGCACTGGGTAAAGTAAAATCCACGGTTCTGACAAAAACAGCTTTTTGAAGGGTAGTATCTGATTGATCATACACCACAATCCTTCTTGCAAGATCATTGGGTACTACCATCTCAGCTTTATCTTTCCCCAAAAAATGAAATTCCTGGGTCAATAAATTAAACTTTACCATGTATCGTCCCAGGCTTCTTCCATCGGCCATGAATATTTCAGCCTGTTGAAAGTTGTCATTGTAAAAAGGACTTCCTTTTACCTGATCATAGCTCAATCTTTGTTTACCCAAATTGGAAACTCCCTCGAAATTAACCTCATGCACAGCCAAGGTATATGTTGCGGCACTAAGATCCGGAACCGGCAAATAAGACATACCACCTTGCGATTGGGAAAACACAACGTTTGCCAAAAACAAAACAACAATTTTCAGAGCAATGAACTTGCCTGCATGTGTTGAGCCATTGTTACGCATTGTATCCGTATTCGTTAAGATAAAGCTCATTGTTGCGCCAATTGTTCCTCACCTTGACATGCAATTCAAGAAAGATTTTACTGTCCAGAAAGCTTTCAAGGGACTGACGGGCATGGGTACCCAATTTTTTGATCATCGCCCCACCTGTTCCAAGTATGATAGCTTTCTGTGATTCACGCTGCACAATGATCTCTGCTGAGATCTTGATCAGGGTAGTCTTCTCTTCAAACGCCGATATCATCACTGTTGTCTGGTAAGGAATCTCTTCATCAAACAACTCAAAGATCTTTTCACGGATCAATTCACCGGCAAAGAATCGTGTGGGCAAATCAGTTAGATCTTCCTGGTCATAAAATGGTTCGCCTTCAGGCAACATTTCAATGATGGCGTTTTGCAACTGGTCTATGTGCAGCTTTGAGGCTGCAGAGATGGTGACGATCTTTTTGCAATAAGGTTTGTCCTTGAAATAGGCTTCTGCCATTTCGATACGGTCTTTTTTTACCATATCGCATTTGTTCAAAACTAGGATCGCGTTGGTTTTTATCTTGAGGGAAGAAAAAATATTGTCAAGCTCCAAGAAATCATCTCTCAGATCGGCAACCAATAAACAAACATCTGCGTCTTCCATGCTGGACTTTACCGCATGCATCATTTTTTCATGCAACTTGTATTTGGGTTCAATCACCCCGGGTGTATCAGAAAAAACAATCTGGTAATCAGGCCCATTCAAAAATGCACGAATCCTGTGTCGCGTGGTTTGCACCTTGGAAGACACAATGGCCAGTTTCTCTCCAATGAAGGCATTGAGCAATGTGCTTTTTCCGGCGTTCGGTTTTCCGATGATATTTACAAATCCTGATCTCATGTCTGTTCTGCAAAGGTAACGCAGTAAAAATTGTTTTGAACATAATAGATTTTGGTGTACATTTGCAGCCACATCGCGAAGTAGAGCAGCGGTAGCTCGTCGGGCTCATAACCCGAAGGTCGCTGGTTCGATCCCAGCCTTCGCAACAAAAAAAGACAACCCAATGGTTGTCTTTTTGCTTTTGATAACCATTTGATCAGTTTCCTTTCTTGATACTGCTTGCCCCAGTAGACCTTTCAGTTGTACCGGTTGGATTACCATAATACGTGATGTTGCTTGCTCCGGTGGCAGTTGCCTTCAAGGTACCGGAGACACTGATCCTTATGTTTGAAGCACCCGTTGCGTTCAAATTGGCATTGGTGGTCTTCAAGGCGGCTGCAGACATTTGACTGGCACCGGTAAAATCTGCGTCAACGCTCATCGCATTCCCCATCGCTTCCATGTCTGAAGCACCGGTAAAAACCAATTTAAGTTCATTGCAATCCAACTTTCCAGTAAAATCGCTGGCTCCGGAAAATGTCAGGGCTAGTTGATTGGCCTTTAGGATGTCGGCCACCAAAAAATCTACAGCACCAGAGGCCTTTACCGCTTTCAAATGGGGAGCGGAAAGGTATACGCGAAAATCCGGACTTTGGCCCAGCCAATTAGCCCATCCTTTGTCCAGCTCTATGTACAATTCATTGTCGACTACCCTGGTAACAATATGGTCACGAATGGATGCTGACTTTGCGCTGACCGCCACCTCAGCTTCTTTTCCTTCGGAGAAATAGACCTTAAACGGGCCTCGTACTACAATAGCATTAAAACCACCAGGATCCCGCTTTTCGATATTGGGATCATTCATGATGAGCTTGTCTTGTGCCTGCACAAATACATTCATCAAAACCAAGAGCAAGAGCAGCATTGTTTTCTTCATGATTTTATTTGTTTGATATTGAAAGATATAACGAAGCACCTCTTCAAAAGTTACAACCAAATAATTTTATGAGAAATTGTTACAAGCAAAGCAATGATGCTATAATTTTGCATCGTTCCCGGGGTGCTCTGGTTGATTCCAGGGCTGAGATCAAACCCGTAGAACCTGATCAGGATAATGCCTGCGCAGGGAAGGACGAATACCTACATTCAATCCTTTCCTGTTTTTGTAAACCCGGCTGTTAAGGCAGCCACAAAACAAAAACGGAATGAAAAAAATTTCCACTCTTTTCTTGATGATCCTTCTTGGATCCACTGCAATTTCCCAAACGGCCTCAACCGTCAAAGACAGCATCGATCAAAGTACAGGAGAAAAAATCAAGGTTGGACTGATGTCGCCCATTGAAATTAGGGCAGTCAGGGCCAGCAAGAATTATCCCTTTACACAATCCTTGATCCTCAAAAGAAATATCGAAAAAAACAATGTAGGGCAAGACATTCCTTTTTTGCTCAACCAGGTTCCCGGAACGGTTGTCAATTCAGATGCAGGAAACGGTGTGGGCTATACCGGCTTGCGCATCAGGGGTACTGATGCCAGCCGCATCAACTTTACCCTCAATGGTATTGCATACAACGATGCAGAGTCGCAGGGAGTATTTCTCGTTAACCTGCCAGACTTTCTTTCGTCCACAAGCAGTATTCAGGTACAGCGGGGCGTTGGTACCAGCTCCAATGGAAGTGGTGCATTTGGCGCAACTGTCAATTTGCTGACCAATGAAGTGCAGGACAAGGCCTATGCTACTTTGAGCAACAGCCTCGGATCCTACAATACATCAAAGCATACATTCAAGGCTGGAAGCGGCCTGATCAGTGGTCGCTACACTTTTGATGTACGCTTGTCATCCCTGAATAGCGATGGATATGTAGACCGGGCCAGCAGCAACCTTCAGTCATTTTATGTGTCTGCTGCCAGCATCACCGCCAACGCGTCTTTGCGCCTGAATGTATTTTCCGGAAAGGAAAAAACCTATCAATCCTGGTATGGCGTTACAGAAGAACAGTTGACTACTGACAGGAGATTCAACAGTGCCGGTACCGACAAAGCCGGCGAACCATACGACAATGAAACGGACAACTATACCCAAACCCATTACCAGCTTTTTTACAATACAAAGTTCAACAGCAAATGGAGTTTCAATGGGGCCTTGTTTGCCACTGCAGGCAATGGCTATTATGAGCAATACAAAGCCGAACAAAAATTTTCTAGTTATGGTTTGAAAAATCCGATGGTCAATGGTACCCCCATCACAAAAACTGATCTGATCAGACAACTTTGGTTAGACAACCTTTACTATGGTATGAATTTTTCTTTTCAAATGAAAGATGAAAAGCGGGAAATTATCCTTGGTGGCGGCAACAGCCAATACGACGGCAACCACTTTGGAAAAATCATTTGGGCCCAGACAGGCATATCCAAAGACCATCGCTGGTATGACCTCGATGCAAAAAAATCAGAACAACATTTGTTTGGAAAATGGATGGAAAAGATAGGACCATTGCATTTGTTTGGAGACCTTCAACTGAGAAATGTCAACTACGCAATAGAAGGTTTCAGGAACAACCCTACCCTATCCATTGACAAGCATTGGCTGTTCATCAATCCCAAGGCTGGCCTGCGGTATACATCCGGAACATACAGCAGTTTCATCTCCTATGCATTGGCCAACAAGGAACCCAACAGGGATGATTTTGAGGCGGGCACGGCAAACATTCCGAAGCATGAAACCCTTCATGACATTGAGGCGGGCTTCGAAAGAACAAGCAGCAAGCTAAAGCTCGCCGCTACAGTCTACCACATGCGCTACAAGAACCAGTTGGTATTGACCGGGAAAATCAACGATGTTGGTGCCTACACAAGAACCAATATCCCCTTGAGCTACCGCACAGGATTGGAAATTGAAGCCAACCTGTCCATATCAGACAGGCTTTCTATCAACAACAACATTGCCTTGAGCAGCAACAAGATTAAAAACCACAGAGAATATTATGATGATTACGATGCAGGCGACCAGCAATCTGATTTTTACAGTTCATCCAACATTGCGTTTTCTCCAGCTGTAGTTGAACAAGGAACCATCTCATTTACCTTGCTGAAAGACCTTGAAACAAGGTTGATCTCAAAATATGTAAGCTGCCAATTCCTCGACAATACCAGCAGAAAAGACAGAAGCCTTGATCCATACTTTACACAGGATTTTATGGTCAACTATGCGCTCCATCCCAAAAGAATGAAATCAATTGAACTCATTTTCCAATTGAACAATATCTGGAACAAATGGTATGCCCCCAACGGATATACCTATACCTACAAATATGGAGGTGAGATGGTCAGGAATAATTTTTACTACCCAATGGCAGAAAGAAACCTGATGATCGGACTTAACCTGAATTTTTAAAAGTGCAAAGATTTATTTGCGAAACTGCAGGTTAATCAAATTGATCCTGCCAAACAATCAAGGGATTTGATTGCTTCAACTATGTTGCAGTCAAATCCCTTTTTATGCGCACTCATTTAGGCAATTTATCCCTGCTTTTGTTCATTGTTGTATCATTCACCTACTGTGGATCTGCACAAAAAATAACCTACTCCTGGAAGAATCCTGCCTTCACATCACAACAGGCATTCAAAAAAATATTCGTTGCTGCACTGGTGAAAAATCCACACGTGAGAACTCATCTGGAAGAAGAAATGGGGATTGCGGCT
>CAITQQ010000105.1 GCA_903894575.1 uncultured bacterium | reverse complement strand
GCACAGCTGATGATGGTTTCAGAACCATCCAGGATTTCATGGTTGGTATTGAAGACGATGGTCTTCAAATCGCCGGTGGCAGGTGCTGAGATGACCACCTTTTTTGCTCCTGCTGTAATGTGGGCAGCAGCTTTGTCCTTGTCGGTGAAAAAGCCAGTACATTCCAAAACAACATCCACTTCATGAGAGGCCCATGGAATTTGGGCTGGGTCCCTTTGTGCATATATTTTTACTTCATGACCGTTTACGATGATCGAATTATCAGTTGACTGAACATCCTGCTCAAAACGTCCTTGTGCAGTATCATATTTAAGAAGATGGGCCAAAACCTTTGGGCTGGTAAGGTCGTTGATGGCAACGATGTCTATGCCTTTCATATTGAAGATCTGACGGTAAACAAGACGTCCTATCCTTCCGAATCCATTGATTGCTACTTTTACTGTGCTCATGTTGGTTGCTTTTAAATCTATTTTGAGTTGCAAAGGTAAGAACTATTCATTTTTTTTTGTCATAATTGCATAAGAACTTATCTTTGCACTCCTAAAACGAAAACGGCCCGTTGGTCAATCGGTTAAGACGCCTCCCTTTCACGGAGGAATGAGGGGTTCGATTCCCCTACGGGCTACCAAACGCGAATTTCGGTTAACTTTCAACGGTTGACCGATTTTTTTTTGCTCTGAAACCCGCGCCACATCTGCGATTAGAGAGAAAATGGTATTGACCCTAAAAGTTCGAAATTCGTTTTTTTGCCGATCGTAGGCGATCCCCTCTGGGAATACCAGTTTTTGAATTTTGGTCTTATTGTCGAAGTCGCTTGAAACCCATACCTGTCCTATGTTTTGAGCAATTTTCAAACCTTTTTTTACAGCGATTTCCAAGTTCGAACTTATTTCTAGGTAGTTCCCCATTTCTTGCTTTAGTGCTTGCTCTTCAAGATTGTATTTTTCATTGTATTTCTTATAAAGATCAAGTGGTATTTCCTCATTGATGAACCGATCTTCAAGGTTTATTTTTTTGACTTGAAGTTCTTTTAATTTGTCTTTGATGATTTTTGAGTCTTGGTGTTCATCTTTTAGTTTTTCATTGATGACATCAAGCACTTTTTTCTCAAGTACCGTACTTAAAGATTTGTCGATGCAATACTCGGAAAGTGTTGCCGAAAACAATTCATTCAGCCTGTCTGCCCTCATATTCAATGGACTATCTTTCCCCCTGGTTTTATAGTAGAATATCCCTTTTTTGATATACCCGGTAAATGAATTACCTGTTTCGGCTTCTTTTACAAATCTTTTAAGAGCTAGTTCCCGGAATTTGCTCTTACGGGATATTCCTTTATGGTTGCTTGCAATTTCTGGAAAATTGGCTTTTTCAAAAAGTTTCTCGCTTATAAGTGGAGTGTGCTTTCCCTTGATTATTTCTCCTGGTATTAATGCATGTGTGATGTAGCCGCAATAAAATGGATTGGATAATGTTCTGTGAAGATGCTTGTATCTGATGTTGCTTCCCATTTTCTTCATCTTGGCTGCAATTTCTACGTTGTTTAGGTTGCCTTCCGCCTTCCATTTGAATGCTTGAATCAAGATCCGTCCTTGATCGTTTATAATGTATTCATGGTATTTGGCTTTCTCTTTTCTTTTTTGGTTGGTATAGCCAATGGGGACCGGTCCCACCCAATAACCATTTCTGAGATTTTCGATCATCCCTCTTGTGGTCTTTTCTCTTCTGAGTTCATTGTCGTAGTTTCCAAATGCATAGAAAATATTCTGCTGTAATCTTCCTGCAGCGGAGGTAACATCAACTTCTTGGATGACACTTAGCACTTTGACTCCAATTTTGCCAAGTTCTCTTGATAGGTCAGCAGCATGCTCACTCCTGGAAAAACGTTCATATGAATATACCAGTATTGCACTTATGCTTTTATCCTTCTTAACAAAGTCAAGCATTTTCTTGAACTCTTTTCGTTCATCATTTTTTGCCGACTCGACAACACCTCCAAAAAGTGCTTTAATGATCAGGCTTCTCTTCTCAGCATAACTGATGGCGTCTTTTTTCTGTGTTTCCAGGGATGTATTGTCAAATTGTGATTGGTCGGAGACCCTGGTATAATTTACAATGATGTTACCCGATCTCCATTTTGTCTGTTTCGGTTTCTTGGCAAAATCTTGAAGCAGTTGGTGTTTTTGCAAAGGTTGACTTTTCATCTTTCAGGATGTTTTCTATTATAAATATTGCTATGATTTCTGCCAGCGTATCAATGTCAGTTTTTTCAATTTTGTTTTTGTCGTGGCTTTCTATTTGCATGTGATGTGCTCATCTGCAAATTCTGTCAGTCGCCTACTGTACAGTTTTCTTTATTAGTAATTGCCTGAGGTTTTCAGTGCTTTATTTTATGAGTTCCGTTTGATTAACTTTTATGATTTTACCATCTCTCGCTGAAATTTCTAAGTCTACAAAGTCGCCTCTCTTCATTATTCTGGCAAGTTGCTTGATGATATCATCATTGTCTTTTTTCTGAGCGCGTGTTAAAACAATCATTCCTTCCTGAAGAGTGATTGTGATTTTAGAGTAGTTACTACTCCTAATTTGTTCGATAAGTTGTTTTTCTTTTGAATTCATTAGACCCAGGTAGTAATTTATGTCAACACTTTCTTTTTCGTCATTAAAGAACTTAACTAAAAGACTTTTTATGTTGATTAGTACGAATGATTGAGTTGAAATTATTTTATCGAATTGCTTTTTTTTCTGTGCGGCTTCTTCTCCAATTAACGGAGTGTCCCCAATATTGAAAAAACCTTCATTTTCATTGCTATAAATGAATACTGGGTTCATGCTGCCCGATAGCGTGTAAGCTATTAATGTTGAAAAGGGATTTATGTATTCAACTAGTTTTCCAAATTCTTTGTCTGAGAGAGCCGATTGAACAATTTTATTACTCTCATTTATGGATTTGTATATTTCGTTTTTACCTGCATTCCTCTCATAGTATGAATTTGATTCAGAAATCAATTCTTGATTAAAGTCGTAAAAGCTTGCCTTGATATTTTTTATGGTTTTCAGTGGTATGCCAAAGAACCTTAATTCTTCAATCAGTTTTATCCAGATCGCCTCCTTCAGCGTATACTTTCTCCATGTCCCTTTTTCCTTGGTCTCGTCAACAATGGCATATTTAATCCAGTCATTCATTACTTTACCGCTTACCCCAATATCCTTTAGATAGAATCTAGGCTCGTTAATGATCTCAAGTAATGCAATGAAATAATCATTCATCTCTTCATCTTGCCCCTTAGCATTGAAAAAGTCTGTTAGGTTTATTTTTTTTCTTTCAAACATTACTTATAAGTTTGTAAAAATATAACCTAAAAGTAATTAAAATAAATTAGAATGAAAAAAAAGTTCACTGAAAAGACAGGTATATTCTCCTATCTGTTGAAGCGGGCCTGTAAGTTTTGCAATGCTCCTATACACGATAAAGCACATGGGGCCAGCGAATTCTGCCCAAAGACCTGGGATGAAAATGGCAAGGTTAGGGATTGTAAAACTGCGTACCATAGGGAGAATGACAAACCTGAAAGGGAAATCCAAGCGGAATACAATGGTCGAAATAAGGCCATCAAATCCAGAATTGATTTTTTGGTGAAAAAGCATGGTGATCAGGTTCCTACAGAATTACTTGATACCTATGATATTGACCTTACGGAATGTATGAGATATCAAATAGACCCCTCAGGCATCTTGACAAGTTATTTTTTGAGCTATATAATCGTTTCAAATCCATTTAATAACATACATAAAATTTCTTTCCATGACTAATAATCAGCAACTTATGAGCATTTTGAGCAATGCAGGTGAGAATAGGCAGCTTAAAGATTCGACTATTATTCTCGCATGTATAGTGGGAGTAGCTGTAGTAGCAGCAGTTGTCCTAGTTCCAAAGTACACTGAGGCAATTGGTGAAAATAAGCGGTTAAAATTAACTAATAGGGAAATTAGATCTGCCTTGTATTTTGCCAAGTCTGAGCTTGAAATTTCAAAATCAGAGAGGGAGAAGATTTCTATTTACGCAAGCCAAATAGAAAAGGAAAATATTCAGCTTAAAAACGATAGAATCGGGCAGGAAAAAGCATAATACTTGTATAATAGGTCGACTCACGAGAAATTCATCATTTTCACGTGTTTTCTCTATGATTCTCGTGAATTCACGAGAAGTGATATGAAACTAAATACTTTTAAAGTGCAGTTTTCACTATTTAACACACCCTAAATTGCATAATATTAAATAGGGACATGTATTTACATACCCCTATTCTTTGATAATCAAAAGCCTACGAAACAATTAATTTGGAAATGCTGCTGTGGTGATCTTACCTTGAAAAACCTTAATGAAATAAGCCTTTTCGGTTGGTTTGAAAAGGTAGCCATTAATTTGCAGGACTTTCACTGTGTGGTCACCAACTGGAACATTATCCTTTGTGAACTGAGTTTTCCCGCTAAATACTGTATGGGAAAGATTGTGTTTACGCAATGTCTGGCTAACACCAAACTGATCTGCTTCATTGATAATTGACAGTTTCTCCGAAACTGAGAAACTTTTTCTTGATTTTGACATACTTCCTAAATTTAGTGACTTAATTGATTAAACAATTATGTCCAGCTGTTTAGGGGACAATACAGTGTAAAAAAATAGGCAATATTTGCTTTGTAGTGTAATTATTGTTTATGTTTGTTTTTGAAAATCTAACTCTTGCTATCGAACTCTTCACCAACATACACCGATAAAGAACTGCTGCTACAGGTAGCTGAAGGCGATGAAACCGCTTTCAGACATCTTTATTTACAATGGCATCAGCTATTAGCCGGTTATGTTTTTCGGATTACTGAATCCAGGGAATTGACGGAAGAAATTGTGCAGGATGTATTTATGAATATCTGGAGGGTGAGAGAAACGCTGGCTGAGATTAATAATTTCAAACATTTTTTGTTAGTAGTCAGCCGCAATAAGGCCTTCGACGTATTAAAAAAGCAATTAAAAGAACAAAAACTCAAACAGATTTGGGAAAAAGAAAATATGTCAGCGTTACCCATCGCTGTGGATGCTGCTGAAGTTGCTCGTTATTCCCTCATAGACCAGGCCATTGATAGTCTACCGCCACGCCGAAAGGAAGTGTACTTGCTCAGTCGTCATGAACGGATTGCTTACAAAGAAATCGCCAACAGGCTCGGTATATCCATAGAATCTGTCAAAACCCATTTAAAACTGGCCAATAACGCTATTTCATTCTTTATCCGCTCAAACTTGCCAGAAATTACCGTGTTATTTATAAATATATTTATAAATTTCTAATAAGCCGTTCCCCCTTTTTTGTTTTATTATAGTCTTTATATAAGAGGCGATTATTATTTTTTTATTAAATTTCTAAATATTTTGATGAATTCTGAACAAGCGAAGCTAAAATACTTATTTGAAAAATACTTTGAAAAGACTGCCAACGCTGAAGAAAGAACAGAATTGACAGACTTAATCAGCGTTGAAGGTAATGAGGATTATGTCATGCAGCTCTTAGCTGATTCATGGGAAAAATATCGGGGGGATGGTATAGTAATATCGGCTGAAAAAGCAGATGAAATGCTGCAACATATTTTTGATAAAAATAGTTCCAATTACAATGTAATTCCAATCAGGCAGGAGAAGAAATTTAATTGGTGGCGTGTAGCAGCTGCAGCAGCCATATTGCTTTTCATTGCAGGTAATAGTTACTGGCTTAGTACCGGCAACAAAAAACCTACTCAACAAACTCCTATTGCAAAAAAGCCTGCCGGTGATGTAAACCCTGGTTCATTTAAAGCCCGGCTTACACTTGCTGATGGCAGCACAATTATTATCGATACCGCGGAAGCCGGTCAATTAGCAAAACAGGGAAACACGCTTGTTATTAATAAAGATGGTCAGTTGATATACAAACCTGAAGAAGGAGCCCAATCAGTAGTATATAACACTATAGCTACTAATAAAGGGGAAACGTATGCTTTCACCCTTGCCGATGGTTCTAAAGTATGGCTCAACTCCGAATCATCTGTTTATTTTCCCGTTACTTTTCCTGGCAAAGAACGACGCATAGAAATTACGGGCGAAGTATATGTGAAAGTTGCCAAGAATCCACAGCAGCCGTTTATTGCTTCAGCCAATGGTATGGAGGTGCTGGCACTTGGTACGGAATTTAATATTAATTCCTATGGTAATGAAGAAAATACAAACACTACGCTTATTGAGGGCACAGTTAAAGTAAGCAAAGGCAATGCAAATACAATATTAAAACCCGGACAGCAAACGGAATTATACAGCAATGGAAAATTAACAGCGGCCAAAGATGTAAATACAGATGAGATTGTTGCTTGGAAAGACGGCCTTTTTCATTTTGAAAGTTCAGATTTACAAACAATCCTGCGACAGTTTGCCCGCTGGTACGATGTGGAAGTAATTTATGAAGGGCCGGTAAAAAGCAGACATTATTTTGGAATTGTAAAGCGCAGCAGCACGCTGAAAAGTGTATTGGAATTGTTAGAGGATAATAACATCATCTTTCGTATAGAAGGAAAAAAACTGATTGTAAAATCAGGATAAAAAAGCAAAAAAACAAAACCGCTCCGTGAGTAAGACGAAGCGGCGGCGTTTAGATTATAAAAACAAAACTCTTAGGTATTCTTATTACAATTACTAAACAATGCAAATCTATGCAATTAACTGCTATTCTCCGTTTTTGCAGCTACAAAAACGGATCAACCCTTAAAATCTTCAGGGTTATGAAATTAACAGCCTTCTTATTGACTTTCGCCTTCTTACAGGTAACGGCCCGAAGTTCGGGACAAACCCTGTCTCTGAACTTAAAAAATACACATGTAAAAAATGTGTTTCTAGAAATTCAAAAACAAACCGGACTCAATGTTCTGATAGATGAAGTGCTATTGGAAAAAGTGGGCAAAATTACATTGGATGTTCGTGATATGCCGGTTGAACAGGTGCTTGGCATCTGCTTAAATAATAAATCAGTTACCTACTCAATTGCTAATGGTAGAATCTCGGTGAAACCCTATTCAACCTTGCCGTTTAAATCTACTGTATTTGATTCAGCATTTTTAGCGCCCCCTCCAATAACTGGAAAAGTTACAGATGACAAAGGGCAGCCGCTGGCAGGTGCTACCATCATGGTAAAAGTCACCGGAAAAGGTACCAAGACAGATGCAAATGGCAATTTCTCCATTAATGCTGAACCCAATTCAACCTTGATAATTTCTTATATTGGGTTTGAAAATACGACTATAAAAATTAGCAACCAGACAACTATTTCAGTGCAACTAAAGCCTGCTATTGCAATAAGCGATCAGATAGTAGTAGTTGGTTACGGAACCCAGGATGCCCGTAAAGTAGCCGGTTCAATTAGTAAAATATCAGCCGAAGATATGAGCAAGATCAATGTACCAACCATGGAGATGGCGCTGCAGGGAAGGGCGGCAGGGTTGGATATATCAGCAACCAGTGGTGAACCAAACAGCCAGGTAAGGATCAGGATACGGGGGAATAACTCAATCTCCGGCGACAACCAGCCTCTGATTGTGGTGGATGGCTTCCCCTTGTTCTCAACAACCACCACTTCGCTGGTGGGAAGTGCCGACGGCAGTCCTCTCTCCTTTATTAACAAGGACGACGTTGCCTCTGTGGAAGTGTTGAAAGATGCATCGGCAACGGCAATTTATGGTTCCCGGGGTGCAAACGGAGTGATCCTGATCACAACCAAGCAGGGAACAGCAGGCAAAACCAAGGTTGATTTTTCAGTAGAAAGCTATATTAATGCAATGCCGAAATTCCCCAAAATGATGGACGGCCGCCAATATGCTGAATTTTACAACATGTTTAATGGTACAAGTTATAATAAAGATTCCGCAATAACCAACCGATGGGTCGACCGTATTTCACAACGGTCAATGGGTACAAACTACAACCTGTCCATGTCCGGAGGCGTCAAGGACACGAAATACGCGGTTTCCGGTTCTTTTTCCAACATTGACGGAATACTCATTGGTTCCGGATTTAAACGTGGAACCCTGAGGTCAAACCTCAACATTAAACTGACACAAAAACTGTGGCTCACCACTAATTTAAGTTTCAGCCAGACAAATTCTAATTACGCTTCTGCATCAAACGGAACTGCCGGCAGTCCTTCAGCCATTTTAAATGCTTTGCGGTCATCTCCGCTGGTTCCTGAGGCTGAATCTTTTGAACAAGAGCCCCTGTCTACCGGTGATTATTTTACATTGGTTAATCAGCTAACAAATCCCATCATGAATATTAAAAACCAGTATGATAAAAGCGACCAGAAAACATTTAATGCCAATACGTCGCTTGACTATAGTCTTTTTAAAGATTTAAAGCTGACAGTCCGAGGGGGTGCCAATTACAGTCTCAGTAACAGGGAGATTTACTGGGGAAGGAAAACCGCTTCCGGTCAGCTAACCAATGGTTCTGCCTCCCTTTTTAATAGTTCAGCATCCAATTATCTTGTTGAAGCCTTTGGTACCTATACCAAAAAGATCAGTAAACACTATATGGGGCTGGTTCTTGGAACATCTTATCAGACTACTACAAATAAAAGCACAACTGAAAATGTGACAGGTTTTCTTTCCGATGGATTGGGTATCTATGGATTAGGAGGCGGACTGAGAGTAAACAGTTATCCCTATAACCGCACCGACAGGACACTCCAGTCATCTTTTTTCAGGGGCAGTTACGATTATGCCTCCAGATACATCCTTTCCTTGTCAGGCAGGAGCGATGGATCCAGCGTATTCACCCAAAACAACAAGTACGCTTTCTTCCCGGCTGCAGCGGTGGCCTGGAGGGTGGATCAGGAGTCGTTTATGAAAAAAATAAAACTTATTTCAGAACTTAAACTCAGGATTGGTTATGGTTTAACCGGTAGCCAGGCCATACAGCCCTATGAATCCATCCCCCAGTTTTCATTCAGTAATTACCTGAACCGAAGTGCCGAAATTTTCGGGGTTAGGCCACTGGTGGCAGGGAATCCTGATCTTAAATGGGAAACAACGAAGCAATTGAACAGCGGCTTTGACCTGAAAATATTAAAAGGCAGGCTGGGGCTCACCTTTGATTATTATAAAAAGACCACCCGCGACTTATTATTGCCTTTCTCGCTTCCGCTGCACGCAGGTATTTCCTCTATTACCATGAATAGAGGCTCTCTGGAGAACAAAGGTATTGAAATCACACTTTCCGGTGACCTAATTAAAACTAAAAATTTTACATGGAGCACGAATCTGAACTATTCGCGCAACCGGAATATAATACTTGACCTGGGAGGGCTGAACAATGTCCCCGGGCCTAAAGTAGACAACGGTTGGATCAATGAAAACGTGACGGGACAATTCGTGGGAAAGCCTTACAGTGTGTTTTACGGATACAAGCACAACGGACTGAACAATTATCACGATTACAATGTTCTGAACCAACCCCTGTTTCCCGTAGCCTGGAATACCAATATTATTGGCTGGCAGAAATGGACAGACCAGAACAAGGATGGGCTTATTAATTCTTCAGACAGGACCTTTATCGGTGATCCTAACCCTGATTTTACATTCGGCTTTAATAACGATTTCACCTGGAAGCGGTTTTCACTTAATATGTTCTGGCAGGGCTCCGTTGGCGGCGATGTTTTCAATGTTTCAAAAGTCTACATTGGAACCGGATATATTGTAAGTAACAACACTGAGGATTGGTGGTTAAACCACTGGACACCGCAAAATCAGATCAATGATCCGAGATACCCTTACTACAACAGCCATGGTTCATTTAAGGCAGCAAACACTTATGTGGAAGATGGCTCCTACGCTCGTCTGAAAAACCTCTCCCTAAGGTATTCGGTACCATTCAAAACAACCAGCACTATCAGGTCGCTTGAACTTTATGTAACCGGATTGAACCTTGTTACCCTCACCCATTACAGCGGGATGGACCCCGAGGTAAACCTTTTCGGCAACCGGAATGATGCATTGGGAGTGGACTTTTTCAGTTATCCTAAAACACGGACGTACACCTTCGGTATTAAATTAGGTTTGTAAATTATTAAAAAATTTATTAGTATGAAATCAATCACAATACAAATTACAATACTGGCACTTTTTGCGGGATTTTCTTCCTGTCTCAAACTGGAGGAAACACCCTATTCTTCAATAACCAAGGCCAGTTTCTATAAAAGCGAACAGGATGCTGAAGCAGGGGTAGCCGGTATTTACCAGGGGCTTGCCAGCAACAACGCCTGGCCTGTTTATTCATGGAACCTGGAGGAATGTCCAGGCATGTATGGAACTAACAAACAAGCTGCTTCTGGTGCCATGAGATATCGTACCGGACAATTCAATTATACAGATGCAGGTGTTAATGCTTATGTCCAAATCAGGTGCGATGTCATTAACCGCTGTAACTGGGCGATCAAGTATGTTCCAAATGTCCCCATGGACTCGGTTAAACGCAATGCACTGGTGGCCGAAGCCCGCTGGATACGTGCCTATACCTATTTTAACCTGGTCAGGCTTTTTGGTGACTGGGTGGCTATCACCGAACCTTTTGAACTGGCCGACCAGATAAGCATGCCGAGAACTCCGGCAGTCGAGATTTATAACAAGATTATTATTCCCGACTTGGAGTATGCAGCGAAATACCTGCTTTTATCCAGAACTGACGGCAGGGTGAAACGCGGAGCAGCTCCTTTTCTGCTGGGTAAAGTTTACCTCACCATGGCAAGGAATCCTATAAATGATTTATCAAAGCTTCCATTGGCCAAACAATATCTGGAGGATGTGATCAATAACCAGGCAGCATACGGATATACCATTTTACCGCGTTTCAAGGATGTGTTTCCTCTCACGGAAGACCTGCTCGGATTCGATCCGTCGAAGGAGCTGAACAAAGAACTGATCTTTTCGGTCCAGCAAGCCCGGGAGGTTACCGGACACGGCACTCAGTTTGCCTTTGGTTGTGCCCCACAAAGCAGTTACTTTACAAATTATAGCACAGGAGGAGGTCATGGTATAGGTTACCTGGGACAACTTTTTGACAAATATGGCCCTACGGATGAAAGGAAGGATGTCAGCTTTATTTCTTCCTACCAGAGACGAGGCGCCGGGAATACTCCGATCGTATGGATGGCGAATAATGTTCCATCGACAACTTACAATCCTACTGCGACCAATGCCACACAATACGGTATCGCTACACGCAAGTACATTGATCCCGGAAGCAACCAGTGTTGCGACCAGGGTCCTGATATTATCATCTACCGCCTGGCAGATGCCTACATGATGCTGGCTGAAACGGAAAACCTGCTCAACGGTCCCAATACACTGGTGTTTGACAACATCGATGTTATCAGGAAAAGGGCAAAAGCCACCCCGGTAAACCGAACAGCTGCCTGGACGAAGAAAACCCTGGACGATTATATTTTTGAAGAGCGACAGATGGAATTTGTATGCGAATTTCATGGTATTTACGATTTGCGGCGGTTCGGAAAGGTTGAAGAGACATTTAAAAGAGGTTTCTGGTGGGTAAGTTTCTTTAATGTGTCCTATGATCCTAAGTTGGAGCTCTATCCTGTTCCAAGTGATGAGATCAACAGGAATCCTCTCTGCAAGCAGAATCCCGGATGGTAGGCATAATGGATGAATTTCTCAATCGAACAGGATGGCAGTTCAGTTTTATTAGTTTAGTTATGATTACTGGGACTTTAGTGATTTAATCAGATAATTAACCCTGAGGTACCTGTATATTTTATTAAAAGAAAAAGTTCAAAATTTGAAAAAATGAAAAGAAACAGTAATAAATGGATTCTCCCGGTGCTAGCCCTGGGATTATTAACCCTTTGCTTTTCCTGCAAGAAAGAGGAAGAAACAGGCCCGGTTCCACCGGCTGCTGAAGGGACAGTAAAAGATATTGAAGGTAATGAATACCATTACATTACCATCGGTAGCCAAGTATGGATGATGGAGGACCTGAAAGTGACAAAATACCGGAACGGGGAAGCCGTCGTGAATGTTGCAGACAGTGCCGGATGGGTCACCCGGACTGAAGGCGCTTACTGCAGTTACAACAGCGCGAATGCCAATATTTATAACAGCGACGATGTGAGGGCAGCCGGGAAAGCTGCCCAATACGGACTGTTATACAATTGGCATGCTGTAAACGATACCCGTGGACTGGCACCTCAGGGATGGCATATACCCACATCGGTGGAATATGATACGCTGTGTAATCGGCTCGGGGGTGCAAATTATGCCGGTGAAAGACTGAAAGAATGGGGAGCCAAAAACTGGTTTTCTCCCAATATTGCCACTAATGAAAGTGGTTTTTCAGCTCTTCCCGGAGGCGTGCGGTATGGGGGTATTTCAAAATTTGCCGGAGCCCAGAGTTATTATTGGGAAGCTGCACAAGCCACTGCAGCCAATGGTTGGAGCCGCAACCTCTACTATGACAATGTAAAAGTCTTAAGGTTGAGCATAGTGAAGACCAGCGGGGCAAGCATCCGGTGCATCAAGGATAAGTAAACTAAACAAAAAAAGCGTTTACTAAGACTAGTTTGAGCTTTGAAAAAATCCATCGTTCTTAATATCCTAATACAGGATAGATTGTATAGAGTATTAGTACCTGAAATCTTCGGGCACTAATACTCCTTTAGCTAAAGTTGAAAGAATATCCCTTCAAAATCTATTATGGTAAAATTGAATAAGATCAACAGGTTGGTCTGGGTATTACTATTGTCCTTATTTGTGACTGCTGTATCGGCACAGTCAGTTACCATTGTAAAGGCAGGCAAGGCCGTGAACCTTTTCCCTCCCGACCCCGGATACGTCTTTGAAACGAAAGACGGCCAGCTCCTACTCAAGGGCGAGGGCTTGACGTTCTTCGTCAAAGCCAGGCTGGACGGCGAGTTTACCCTTAAGGCCCGTATGGCCATTGAAAAGGCCGGCGGCGTGAAGCCGGCCATCATTTTTAACGGTGTGAATTCATTCGCATTCGACGGCGGAAATATTGGGCTTGAGGGGCTCCTCTTCGGTCCTGTGCTGAGGAAACAAGTCCAATGGAACTCCCACGCCCCGGCATCGGTCGCCGCTGGAAAAGCGTTTGATCTGGAAATCCGGCGCTGGAATCCGGGCAACGGCAAGGCATCGCTTTTGATCACGATTGATGGCGAAAAGATACTCGAGATTCCCGATGTGGCTGCAGAAATCACGAGCATTGCGCTCAGGCCGGACCAGGCCGTGGTGCGAATTCAATCGTTAACGTTGGAAGGGGATGTCGTGGGCGGCGAGTTGGCGGCCAGCAGTGCGAAAGAATCGGCCACCAAACTGAAGTCGTGGAAGACCCAGCAGGCGGCCTTGAAGTGGTTTGATATCTCCGGCGAAACCAACCGCCAGGTTTTCCTGCTGCAAGGCACGGAGGAAATCGCCGGGGGACACCCTACAACGGTCCTCATGGGTGATAACAAGACGATGTTTGCCGTGTGGACAAAGGGTCACGGTGCAGGATGCGGACCCATGGCGCGGAGTGATGATGGCGGCCTGACCTGGACCCGGCTCGACCACACGCTTCCTTCCAACTTCGCCAACCACATCAATTGTCCGTCCATTTACCGCTTGGTGGATCCCCGGGGCAAGGAGCGCCTCTGGGTCTTCAGCGCGCTCTCGTCCAAAGCCCCAGAAGATTCCCCCAACAAAAGAGGCTGGATTCCGCGCCTCCTCAGTGAGGATGGTGGAAAAACATGGACTGAGGAAATGCCACTGAGTCCTCCCGGAGATTCGCGGTTCCGGAATGTCATGGCGTTTTCCAGCATCGTCCGCCTGAAGGACGGTTCCTACCTGGGAGAGTTTCACCGGGGCAAAGACCCGACAAAAAATCAGAGCGATCTGGAGGTTGTCCAATCCATTACCCGCGATGGCGGCTTCACCTGGTCGGATCCCGTCGTCGCCGGTTATGTGAAAGGCAAAGACCTCTGCGAGCCGTATGTCTTCCGTTCCCCGGATGGCAGCGAACTGTGCACCATCATGCGCGACAACCAGCGCACAGGAACCAGCATGGTCATGTTCAGCAAGGACGAGGGCAAAACCTGGAGCACTCCCATGGATACCCCCTGGGGCCTGACCGGCGACCGCCATCAGGGAATCCAATTGCCCGATGGACGCCTCGTCATTGTCTTCCGTGACTATGCTCCCGGATCGCCGTCACGTGACAAGTTTGCTGCATGGATCGGCACCTATAACGATATCAAGCAGGGCCACACCGGGCAGTATCATGTGAAACTTCTACACGCCTACTCGGATTGTGGTTATCCGGGCATCCATCAACTCCCGGATGGAACTATCATCGCCACCACCTACGGCAAGTATTGGAACGACGCGCGTAAGTATTCGGTCGTTAGCGTACGCTTCAAAATCAGCGAGATTGATGCGCGAGCTGCGAAGAATTCGAAATAGCCAATTGGAATGGATACCATGAGACTCACACTCAACATCATTCTCATCACCTTACTGCTGGCACTGATGGACGTTAAGCAGCTGATAATGAAAATTGAAAAATGAACTTTTTGAAAAAACAAGGATAACTAAAAAACAAGAAATGAAAACGAAAGGAGCCAAGCCTGCCGGTGCAACTGAAGCTTGGCTGTTTTCCTCCGTGGGCGCCGGTTTCAATTTCAGTGGCATCACAGTCGGCCTGAGTATCGAAGATTGTGAAACTAACTCCACCGGCGACGACGGAATTGCCGTGTATTATTCGCCGATTATGGTACTCCAGAATATCGGCCAGAAAGTCACGCTGGCATCCGATGCAAGTGGCCGGCTGCTTTTCCCGACCTGCGCGCGCCTGCGTTTCTTCATCTCCAAAACCGGCAAGATCGAGGAAGCCACCGTGAAGAGCTGCACACGCAGACGCTTCGCTCTTTCGAGTATCGAAGAAATCCGCAAGCAGTCTTGCCCCACCACCCCCTAATTCATAAATCAATTCAAATGAAACAACTTTTTTCTTTTATTCTTTTTTTAGTTATCCCAACCCTGGTTTTCTGTCAATCCCCCAAGGTGATAGTTTCCATTACTGACTTTGGCGGTAAAGCTGGCGATGCTGACTGCACGCCGGCTGTGATTAAAGCCCTGGGCGCCTGCAAAAAACACAAAAGCACTGAACTGGTCTTTCCAAAAGGCACCTACCATTTTTATGGTGATTTCGGGATTGATAAGTACTGTTTTATCAGTAACAACGACGAAGGCCTGAAACGCATCATATTCCCGCTGTTCAACCTTGAAAACATTACCATTGACGGCCAGGGTTCCGAATTCATTTTTCATGGCTTCGTCAATCCATTCGTCTTGCAGGATTCAAAGAATGTGGTACTGAAAAATTTCTCAATTGATTTTCACCGGACCTTCCATTCCGAAGCACTGGTAACAGCAGTAAGGGAAGATGGCCTTGACCTTGAAATACCGGAAAATTTCCCCTATCGCATTTTCAACGGACTGCTTCAGTTTACTGACTTTCCAAAGTCGTCCAACGTGCAGACCACTTTAAAAACTACGGAAATATATGATTATTGGGGCATGCTTGAATTTGGCACCAATAAACGTGAAACAGCCTATATGGTGAAAGACTATGGCTTTTCAGGAACACCTCTGATTGCTGAAAGCCTGGGAGGAAGAAAAGTTCGGATCTTTAAAAAGCAGCTGAAAGCTACTGTGGGAAACACCCTGACTTTTTTCTACATGAACCGTAAATATCCGGGTTTTATTGTTTCAGATTGTTCGGATGTCTTATTCAACAGGGTGACTATTTATCACTGCGGAGGCATGGGGATCATCGGCCAGCGCTCCCGCAACATTACGGTTGACCATTGCAAGGTAACCCCTGCCAGGGGCCGGATGATCAGTGCCACTGCCGATGCCACCCATTTTGTGAACTGTACAGGGCAGATAACCCTTTCAAATAATTTGTTTGAAAATCAAATGGACGATGCTACCAATATTCATGGAATTTATGTTCAGATAACCGATCATCCTGCGCCCAATGAGATTGTTGTAAAACTCGTGCATGACCAGCAATATGGTTTTGATTTCATCAGAAAAGGAATGAAACTTGAATTAGTTCATGGGACAAGTCTGATAACCTATGATACCCTTTTAGTAAAAGATATACAGCGGTTAAACAAAGAATACACAAGAGTAACTTTATATAAAAATCTGCCGGCTGAATTGATAACCGGTGATGCAGTGGCTGAAATACTCGATTACCCCAGGATACATATACACGATAATATCATCAGGAATAACCGCGCCAGGGGGATGCTTCTGAATTGCCGGGGAGAAACCATTGTAGAGAATAATTATTTCCATACACCGGGGGCAGCCCTTTTATTTGAAGGTGATGCACACTTCTGGTTTGAGCAGGGTGGTGTTCGCAATTGCATCATCCGCAACAATACATTCGATAACTGCCTTTTCGGGGTTTGGGGTAAAGCTGTGATTGATGTTGCAGCCGGAATCAGTGAGGGATTTGAGACCAGCAGGTATAATAAAAACATTACCATTACAGGCAACACCTTCCGGATTTTTGATGATGCCAGCCTGCTCAATGTTTACGGGGTGGATGGCCTAATATGGAAAGACAACAAAATTTCTAAAAATAATGAATATCTACCTGCAAGGATAGGGCAAGACCGCTATATAGTCAAGCATTCCGATAATATATCAATTGATAATAAGTAAGACATGCATATGTTAGGTATTAATTTCAATTCATTTCATAAAAAGAACTCAAATTAATTGAAGATATGAAGCCGATTCAGTTATTTATCTCCCTGCTGTTTATAGTTCAATCATTGAGTGCGCAGGAGCACTGGAATGCCCTCAGGATTACAGACTATAATAATCAAAATCAAACCAATACGTGGATTGACTTTGTGAAAACTGTGGAAATATCAAGTGTTCCGTCAAAAGCGGTGGCAAAGATAGCCTGCGATTCAAAGTATTGGTTGTGGATAAATGGAGAATTGGTAGTTTTTGAGGGTCAGCTTAAAAGAGGACCAACTCCACGTGATACTTATTACGACGAAGTTGATTTAGCTCCAAATCTGAAACCCGGTAAAAATACGATTGCTGTTTTGGTCTGGTATTTTGGCAAGGAAGGTTTTTCACATAAAAGCAGCGGTCAAGCAGGACTTGTTTTTCAGTGCGAAGAGTTAGGTATAAAAAGTGACAAGAGTTGGTTGTCCCGTTTGGACAATGGATTTGAACAAACAAACAGCCTTTATCCTAATTTTCGTTTACCAGAGTCGAATATCAGGTTTGATGCCAGAAAAGGAAATTTCGAATGGGTAAAGCCTGAAGCAAAAAAGAATGACTTTAAAAATGCAATCGTGGTAGGAGGTGCCGAATCGTCACCCTGGAACAACCTGGTAAAACGTCCGACTCCTTTATGGAAAGACTATGGAATGAAAGAGTATGTGACAATGCCAACTCTACCCTTCATTAGTAAAGGAGATACAATTGTTTGCAGACTACCTTACAACGCCCAAATAACCCCTTATTTTAGAATAGAGTCGAAATCAGGTATGGAAATTGGCATACGCACTGACCATTATTTTGGTGGTGGTCCCCAAAATGTGAGGGCTGAATATGTGACCAGTGAAGGCATTCAGGAATATGAGTCTCTTGGTTGGATGAATGGACACCAGGTATGCTATTATTTTCCGAAAGGGGTTAAGGTGTTGGACTTAAAATACAGAGAAACAGGTTTCAATACCGAATTCACAGGTAGCTTTTCCTGCAATGACGCTTTCTATAATAAATTATGGAAAAAAGCATTGAGAACATTGTATGTAACCATGCGCGACACTTATATGGATTGCCCCGACAGGGAACGCAGCCAATGGTGGGGAGATATGGTCAACGAAAGCGGGGAGTCTTTTTATGCCTTGTCTCCATCATCTGCCTCAATAACAAAAAAAGGCATGCTGGAATTGATTAACTGGCAACGAGAAGATGGAGTAATTTTTTCCCCCATACCAGCCGGTAACTGGAATGTGGAATTGCCCGAACAGATGTTGGCCAGCATAGGTTATTACGGATTTTGGAACTATTATCTAAACACTGGGGATAAGGAAACCATAAAAAAGGTCTACGATGGTGTTAAACGTTACCTCAATGTCTGGCAACTGGACAAAAACGGCATATTGGTGCATCGTGAAGGAGACTGGTATTGGGGTGACTGGGGTACTAACATCGATAAGCAGGGGCTTTACAATGCATGGTATTATTTAGCCCTAAAATCATATCGCAATATGTCAGAGCTGTTGGGCAACACCAGCGAAGTGTTGAAAACGGAGGCTTCAATGGTATTATTAAGAAAAGCCTTTAATGAGCAATTATGGAATGGAAGGGAGTACCGTTCTGCTGGATATAAAGATGATACCGACGATCGTTTGCAGTCACTGGCGGTTGTAGCCGGACTCGCTGATGCAGAAAAATATCCCATTATCTACAATATACTTCAAACAAAAAAATATGCGAGTCCATATATGGAAAAATATGTTGTTGAAGCCTTATTCAAAATGGGATATGGGGTTTATGGTTTGGATCGTTTAAAAGAACGTTTTTCGAAAATGGTTAATGATACCGTAAGCACGACCTTGTACGAAGGCTGGGGTATTGGACCAGATGGCTTCGGAGGTGGATCCTCCAATCATGCATGGAGCGGAGGCGGACTAACCATTCTGAGCCAATACGTATGTGGTCTTTCGCCGTTGACAGCTGCCTGGAAAACGTTTAAGGTGAAACCCATGCTTGGTGGCCTAAAATATGCCGAAACAGGCAACCAAACCGTATCAGGCGAAATACATGTAAAAATAGAAGAGACAGTCTCCTCTTATAAACTTGATGTGAAAGTACCTGATGGATGCAGTGCCATTATTTGTATTCCCGACAAATATAAAGTTATTGATATAGCTGGGAAAAATATTTTTAATATAAAACCAAAGAAAAATCTTCAAGCCTCATTTAATGGTATAGAGCAAGGCTATAACTGTTTTTCAGTAAAATCGGGACTATTCCAATTTGTTGCAAGGTAAATATTATTGTAAATCGAAAAAAACGAATAAAAATGAAAAAATTAGCAACAGTAATATTTTTACTATTTCTAGTGTTAATTATTAATGCTCAGCATTCAACCTCCAGGTATATTTTGACACCTCTTCCGATGAAGACAGGGGCGCTTATATTGGAGGGCTTCTATCTTGCTGTCAGGGAGTAATGAAGATTGGTAAAATTACCTTTTATGATGGTGACAATACATTTCTGGAAGAGTCTTGGATTGTACAATAAAGAACAACGTTTTTGGCGACAATGCCTATGTTGGACTTAGTGGCAAACCTACCATGAAGAACGAATTTGAACTTTCCGCCGGTAAATGGGAAATCACAATAAGCAATAAAAAATGTACAAGATCAAAACACACAAAATCCTGATAACAATTTCAGTCCTTGCCATGGTGCTGCCCGCCTTTCTCGCCGCCTTCGCCCAGGCAAAGCCCGAAGTCGTGCACGCCGTCGTGCCCAGCT